>NZ_JBSXNR010000072.1:0-191833 GCF_056857735.1 Flagellimonas sp. L-11 | reverse complement strand
GAAGTCCTTCGGGCCGAAACGCAGGGAGATCCTTCCCCAGTGGTTGGTCCTCCCCCCCAGCATCCGCGAGCGGAACCAATCGAATCGGGTGTCCTCCCCTTGGGTGTAGGGCTCCCCCTCGATGTCCCAGCCGCCGTAGGCCGCATCAAAATCCCCGAAGGGACGGAATCGCGTGCTCTTGCCGCGCCTGGGGCTCTGGTAGGGCCATTTCAACTGGGTTTGGTGCTCCGGCATGGCCGGGTCGAAAAACGGCCCCGCCTCGACCACAGCGACCTTCAGGCCGGCCTCCGACAAAACTTTGGCCGACATACCGCCTCCTGCTCCCGAGCCTACTATGATAGCATCGTAAACAGTGCTGTTCTCTATAATCTGCATGGATATATGTTTGGTTTAGTTTTATTTTGCTTTAAATCAACTCATTACCCTATAATCGAAAAGGGGTAAATTGATGTTTTGTGCAACTAGTGCGTTTTAAAGATACTTTTTCCATGAATAAAAACAGGAAGTTTTATCAAATTTTCATTTTAATAGTTGATAGAATAAACTCATCAAAATACCCGATATTTGAAGAACGAACCCCCTAAACCTCGGGATAATTATGGGAAGATTTTTTACGCCATTCGTACTTTTTCTTATCACTTTGAACACTTTGTTGGCTCAAAAAGGGAATATCTCCGCCTTAAAAATAAAGGATATTATGCAAGGGGATGACTTTGTCGGACATAGGCCGTCTAGCCCCTTTTGGTCCACCGATGGAAAAACCTTGTACTTTGACTGGAATCCTGAAAGTGCCATGAGCGATTCTCTTTATGCGTACTCCGTCAATAGCAAAAACATTAAAAAAGTTGGTTTTTTGCAAGCCAATGCTCTTCCCTCATCTAGATTAACATACAACCAAAGCAAAACAAAGGCGGTTTATGCCAAAAACGGGGATGTTTTTTTGTTGGATCTTGACACCCATCAATCCAGGCCCATTACCAAAACCCAAGAACGGGAAAGTAACCCACATTTTACCGATGATGGAAAAAGCATAGCTTTTGTGAAGGACGGGGAGCTTTATACTTGGAACGTGGCTTCGGGACTGATAGCGCAAAAGACACATTTTGTAAAATCCAAAAACGATGAGCCGCAGCGCGACTCCAAGGATGAATGGCTGTACCAAGACCAATTGGAGATTTTTGATGTGCTGCAGGAGCGGAAAGCAAAAAGAGATGCCGGGGAACAAATCAGCAAAAAACTGGAAACTCTACAACCACTGGAACTCGAAACAGGTGGAAAAAGGGTCATCAGTCTGCAAATAGACCCTTCCGGTTCCTACATCACCTATATTTTGATGGACCGTCCTGATTCCAAAGGAACCATTGTGCCCCATTTTGTAACGGAATCGGGCTATACCGAAGATCAAAACACCCGCTCCAAAGTAGGTGACGAACCCACACAGTACGAAATGTTTGTATACGATGTGGAAAACCGCAAAAACTATCCCGTGGTTTTGGATAATCTGGAGGGTTTGGACTATGTTCCGGAGTACACCAAGGATTATCCGGACAAAACGTATGAAAACGAGGACCGTATCGGATATATTAACGCGCCTAACTGGAACACGGATGGCAGCAAAGCTGTTTTGGACATCCAAGCCAACGATTACAAAGACCGTTGGCTTGTTTTACTGGATCCAAAAACGGGCAAAGTGGAACAATTGGACCGCCAACATGATGAAGCTTGGATCGGAGGCCCAGGCATAGGCCGCTATCGAGGAGGCGATTTAGGATGGATGCCCGATGGCAATAAAATTTGGTTCATGTCCGAAAAAACAGGGTATTCCCATTTGTACACCATGGACATCAACAACAAGAAAACCAAGGCCTTGACTTCTGGGGAGTTTGAAATTTATGATGCTTTCCTATCCAAAGATAAAAACAGATGGTATTTTACTTCCAACAAGACCCATCCGGGCGATCGTCAATTCTATTCCATGGCACTCAAAGGTGGAAAATGGGAAAAATTGACCGATATGGTCGGCAGAAACGATATAGTGCTTTCACCCAACGAGGAAAAAATGGCCATTCTCTACTCGTATTCCAACAAGCCTACGGAATTGTTCATTAAAGATAATCCTGTTGAGACAGGTGGAAATCCCAAAGCAGAGCAAATCACCAAATCCAATAGTGATGCATTTAATGCATATGATTGGAAAGATCCGGAAATCATTACGTTCAAGGCATCGGATGGTGCAAAAGTTCACGCAAGATTGTACCAACCCGAAGCTTCGGTGAAAAACAAGGCCGCCGTTATTTTTGTGCACGGCGCAGGGTATTTGCAGAACGCCCACAAGTGGTGGAGCTCCTATTTTAGGGAATATATGTTCCACAATCTGTTGGTGGACAACGGCTACACCGTTCTTGACATTGATTACCGGGGAAGTGCTGGGTATGGCAGAGATTGGCGTACCGGAATTTACCGACACATGGGGGGCAAGGATTTGTCCGATCAAGTGGATGGTGCCAAAATGTTGGTGGACGATTACGGTATTGATACAGATAAAATCGGTATTTACGGGGGGTCCTACGGCGGATTTATCACCTTAATGGGCATGTTCAACGCACCAGATACCTTTAGTGCCGGTGGTGCAATCCGTTCCGTAGGGGATTGGGCGGCATACAACCATGGCTATACCGCTAGAATCTTGAACACCCCGGCAACGGATAGTTTGGCCTACAAACGCAGTTCGCCCATCTATTTTGCCGATGGTTTGCAAGGTGACCTTTTGATTCTGCACGGCATGGTGGACGATAATGTCCATTTTCAGGATATGGTCCGACTTTCCCAACGTTTGATCGAGCTCGGAAAAGAAGACTGGGAAATGGCGGTCTACCCTGTGGAACGACATGGTTTTGTGGAGCCCAGCAGTTGGACGGACGAGTATACCCGTATTTTTAAGCTGTTCCAAAAATCACTTTTAGGGAAAGAATAAATAAAATGTTTTATCGAGAACAGACTGATTTGAAAGAAAACTGTCCTCGATATCCTCCCAAAAGTTGGACAGGCTTTTCCTAAAGGAAAAACTCGAACTGGCCTTTCTATTTCAATGCTGCTAATTGAAGTGACTCAACACATCCAGAACAAAAAACTTTCAACAAAAAAACATATCTTCCTGCCTGAAAATTAACAAACAAGCTGCATGAAAGCATTGTTAAAAGCACTCGGCCCAGGCCTATTGTTCGCCAGCATGGCCATTGGTACCTCACATTTGGTCCTTTCCACAAAAGCAGGAGCCCAATATGGATGGATAATGGTAATTCCCATTGTCCTGGCCAACCTGCTCAAATATCCTTTTTTTGAATTTGGAGTACGATACACCACTGTGACGGAAAAAAGTCTGATCGAGGGATACACCAATTTGGGCAAGAACTATTTGTACATCTATGCCTTTGTCACCCTGATCTCCACTTTTACCATTTTAGCGGCCCTTTATGTGGTAACGGCAGGTTTATTCATCAATCTTTTTGAAATCACTTCGGTTGGTGCCGGAATCGTGTCGTTGGGATTGTTTGTTTTTATCGGTTTGATTTTGATTATTGGGAAGTACCGATTTCTTGAAAATTCTTTGAAAGCGGTCATTACCATACTTTTTATCGCCTTGTTGGCCACAACCGTAATGGTGTTGCAAAAAGGTCCCGTACCCAATAGCGTATCCTATCAACGGCCTGAAATTTTCAATGAGGTCGGGATTTTGTTTTTAATCGGTCTTGTGGGGTGGATGCCCACGGCCGTAGAAGCATCGGGCTGGGTGAGCCTTTGGGGCATGGAAAACCTAAAGACCATGAAGAACAAGCCCACACTTAAACTTGCCCTTCAAGAATTTAACGTAGGTTATATCTTAACGGCTGTTTTGGCGCTGTTTTTTATGATCATTGGTTGGATGACCCTGTATGGTACCGGAACCGAACTCAGCGGCAATGCCGTGGTTTTTGCCGACCAGTTGGTCAATCTGTTCACCACACATATTGGCAATTGGGCCTACTTTTTTATTGCCATAGCTGCTTTTGCGACCATGTTCAGTACTTGCATGACCGCCCATGACGCTATTTCCCGTGTGAGTTTGGACGTGCTTCAAAAACTATATCCTAAGAAAAATATCTACAACCAAAAACATGCTTTCGCCTTGATGGTCATTGCAATGGCATGGATCAATTGGATAGTGATCAGCCTGTTTAGTGCCAATATGGGAGATCTGGTCGGGTTGGCTACGTTTGTGTCCTTTGTTTTTGCCCCACTTTTGGGATGGATGAACCTAAAAACGGTAACCGGAAAAGATGTTCCAAAGGAAAATCAGCCTAAAATGGGACTAAAAATGCTTACCTATTGTGGGATGATTTTCCTTTCACTGTTTGCGCTGTATTATTGTTGGATGTTGTTGGTCTAGCTTTAATCAAACAGCACATTGTCATTAAGAACAACCACCAAGGAACGCTGGTTTTTTTTGTGCAAGGTTTCCAAACAGAACACGCCATTGGTACAATTGTTCAAGATATTGTCCTCTCCATAACCTACGGAATACAAGATATTGCTTGCCGGAACACCGTTTTCCACCAAATATTTTTTAATGGCATCGGAGCGGGCTTGGGTAAGCCGAAAATTGGTACTGCTCCCTCCCCTGCTATCGGTATACGTTTCAATTCTGAGCTGGGCACGGGGAAACGCATCAACAAAATCAATGACTTTGGCAAGCTCGCTTTTGATTTCATCCGTTAGTTGTGTGGAACTGGTGTTGAAATAAAAATCGTCCATCTTCACCACTTTCTGGCCCTCGCGCTCTTCCACTAGATCATTGTAAAAGGCGACAGGTACATCAAAAATGCTGTTTTGCAAGGCATCCAACCCATCTTGGTCAAACTTTTTGATATATCTTGAATAACGCTCTTTGGATACATCCAACACCAACTCGGGCTCATACGGAATTTCCAGTCTGTATTGCCCTTCTTCATCCGAGATGGTCTCTGCCAACATTTCCCCGTTCATATCCCAAAGACTCACTGTTGCATTAGGCACTATTTCGGATGCACTGCTCGCATTCACAACGGTACCTTTAAAGGTAATGGTCTTGAGCCCGGGTTTTTCGTCAACCTTAAAGCCATAAATATCATCTTTACCTTTTCCGCCTGTACGGTTGGATGCAAAATAGCCCAACAATCCATCGCCATCATTTCTAATAATCATTCCAAAATCATCGAATTCGGTATTAATGGGTGCTCCCAGATTGATAGGGATTCCGAAACCTTCGTCTTCAATATTGGATTTGTAAATGTCCATACCGCCAAGTCCGAAGAATACGTCCGAAGCAAAATAAAAACTGTTCTCAAAAATAAAAGGTGCGATTTCGTTACCGGAAGAGTTGATACGTGGCCCTAAATTGATCGGGGCGGACATTACCTGTCCATTATTGGTGTACACAAAATAAATGTCCGTTCCCCCGTAGCCCTCTTCAAAATCTGCAGAAAAGTAGAGTTTTCCGCTGGCATCATCGTAAAAAGGGTAATAGAAAGAGGTGCTCAAATCCTTTAGCAACAATTGGTAGGAACCTCCAATGTTTTGCTTTGCAATGGCCAAGGCGTTTTTACCGTTTTCATCAAAGGCCAGTTCGCCATCTTGCGTATTGGACAGCACATAAAACACACTGTTCAATCCAGACGAAAAAAACGGTGTCGCTTCATGATAATCGGTATCCTTTAGTTCTTGGAAAGATTGGAGAGCGGTGATTTGCCCAGTAGGTTGAATCTCGGATTCATAAATATTGAAATAGCCTTCATTACCTGGTTCGTACCGTAGTTTTTTGTTGACTTGACGCCCGCTGGAGAACAATAACTTATCATTGTAAAAGCTAGGGGCAAAATCCGTTTGGGGGCTATTGCCCTCCAAATTGAAGATTTCGTACTCCAACTGATTTCCATCCGCGCCATTTTGCAACAACTGATTGTTGAATTCCATGTTCTCCATCAGTTCCTTTGGAAAATTTGATGATATACTGGTCAAAAAATCCCTTTTCCCATCGACGTTCGGACTTTTGGATAGGCTCTGCAACATTTTATTGTAATGGTGCGTGTCCATCAAAGTGTCTTGGTCATAGATTTTCATGTAGGCTTCCGAAGCCTTGTCGTAATTATTTGTTTCAAAATAAGCATCCGCAAGGTTCAGGAACTGCTGCTTGGTCAACACACCTTCAGAAAGTTCTTCTTCGTATGCATTGACTGCTTTTTGGTATTCGTATTGAAAAAAGAAAACATCGCCTTGGGACTTCTTTTTTTGGGCGAAGCAGAAAACCACACCCAGTAGGGATGCCAAAAGTGTTATCTGTATTTTTTTTGTATGGTTCATGTTAGAAAAATCTTGGGGAGTCTATCTGCTTACCTTTATTTTTTGATTTTTTGTTCTTTGAATTGTTGTTTCCAAAACCAAAACCGCCTCTACCTATATAAAATTTTAAAATGGCTTCATGCGAACCGCCGCTGTACTCGCCCAAACCATTGGTATTATAATCGTAAGAGTATCCAATGAACATTCCGTTGGAAATTTGGAATCCAGCCAGGCCGCTCACGGCATTATCAAATCTGTATGAAGCTCCAATGGTCAATGCATCAATAAATTGAAAATTGGCCGACAGGTTTACGGTTACCGGGGAACCCTGAAGGTAATTCACCAAAAAGGCCGGTTTAAATTTGGTTTGTTCTCCCAACTCGAACACATAGCCCCCAATGGCATTGAACTGCATATTGTCTTCTACAATGGTCGCCACTTCATCATTATATAGGGCATTGGTCAAAAAATTGGGTATTGAAAGTCCCAAATACCAGTCTTCTTTGTGGTACATGAACAGTCCTGCACCCACGGTCGGGTAGAAGTTGCTATAATTCCCTCCCAAGATGGAGCCATCCGATGGGTCTTCAAAAGTACCTTTGGAATAATCAATGTTCAAGGACGAACCTCCTGCATTAAGTCCAAAGGAGAGTTTAGTGTCTTCGGATAATTGAATTTGATAGGAATAGGCCACATCAAAATAGGTTTGTGTGGATGGTCCCAAAACATCGTTCACAATATTGATGCCCAGTCCCATTTTTTCGTTGTTGAAAGGAATGTTGGCACCCCCGCGAATGGTGGTAGGCGCCCCCGGGATATCCACCCATTGTGCACGGTACAATCCAATAATTTCCGGGCTCTCCACAGTTCCCGCATAAGCTGGGTTAAAACTGCCAATGTTGTACATGTATTGGGTATATTGTGGTTCTTTTTGGGCATGTGTGTAGCCAAACGCCATACAAAGCACCCCTAGAACCATTCCGTATTTTGAAAAACCTTTTTTATCTGGCATTTTAGTTGTTCCTTACAATTTGAATCCACCCTTTTACCACGTCCGTTCCGTCGCCGTTCAGGTCCAAAACATAGAAATAGGTGCCTTTGGGCAAATCTCCGTTTTTGCCCGTGCCGTCCCACGAACTGTCGTATCCGTTCATTTGGAAGACGCTGTTGCCGTAGCGGTCGAATACTTCGAATGAATTATTTGGATAGCTTGTGTGGTCCACAAGGGTCAATGTATCGTTACGTCCGTCTCCATTGGGAGAAAAGATGGTACAAATGGTTCCCGGGTCCTCGCATCCGCTACGATTTACCTGAATTTGCACTGTAGCTGTATTGTTGCCAGCTATACCATCATTTGGAAATGAAGACACAAGATTTGCTGTGTTTTCCAAGGCTCCAGATTCTGTAACGGTTACCGAAATCTCCAGGGTCACTTGCTCTTCGGCATCAAGTTCGTCAATGATCCATTCTCCTGTGGTTTCATCATAACTTCCTTTGGAAGGAGTACTGGATTGATATTGAAAACCATTTCCCAAAAGGTCGCTCACCACAATATCCAATACCCTATCCATGGTGGTATTTTCCACAGTAATGGTAAAGGTGATATTGGAGTTCAACAGCACTTCCGTTTCGTTCACTTCTTTGGTTATCGCCAAATCTATATCCTCGGGATTACAATCTGGCGTCAAGAAAGGATCACAAGCATCCAAAGGATCGGTTGCATTTTCAGGTACAGCATCGGTGCTTGAATCATCCACCGCCAATACTTCTTCGCCATCTGTCAGGCCATCGCCATCCGTATCGGAATCATTGGGGTCGGTGCCCAAGTTAGTTTCTTCCCCATCGGTAAGCCCATCACCGTCAGTATCTACGGTACAATCACTTACCGATATGGTCACTTGCACGGATGTTGGTAGGCAAGGAGCTTCGGTGGCAGTGGTATATTCAAACACATAGTCGCCCGTAGCCAATCCCGTGAAATCAATATTATTATCGGAACCAATGCTAAGATCTCCGTTGGATGGGTCTGTAATGATGGCCCAAGTTCCAGGATCTGCCCCGATGAGGGTATCATCCAAATCTATCACATTAGGTCCTCCATTTCCTGCTACATTACAGGCCGAAGTATTTGTTGCTGTACCTGCATTTGGTGTATCGGTAATGGTAGCCACCACCTCCACGCGATCAGATTCGCATCCATTGGCGGAAGCTGAAACATAAAAAGAGGTTGTTTCGGTCAAAGTATTTGTTGTGTAAGTAGCACTTGTACCAACAATACTTCCACCCGTTGGGGCATCGTACCATGTATAGCTGATGGTACTCTCATCTGCTACCGATGCACTAGCTGTTAATATTAACGTAGCGGCATCACAACTGGAATCTCCACTGGTCGTATCAATTGTCGGGGTAAAATTACGTACCAAAGTAATGGCCAGAACAGGGCTACCACATTCGTTGACCTCATCGTAGTAAAAGCCATAATAGGTTCCAGGTTCAACTACATTGCTGCTATTAAGGTGTGCTCCAGTTTCTGAAGGTTCCGAACTCGTACTCCAAATAAGAGTGGTTCCTGAAGGGGCAGTACTCGACACATAACTGCTCAAATCCGTATTTACTTCATCACAAAATTCGATGGTGGTATCATCTCCATTAAACGTTGGGGCCGTATCTCCTGCGTCGCAAGGGCCGGAACAATCGTCAACAGTAACCACCAATTCCACTGTTTGGTCTGCACAAGTTCCTTGTGCTGTTGCCGTATAAGTAAAAATATAATCGCCCAAAGGTTGACCATCAAAATTGACTATGTTACTGCCATCAACTGTTACGGTGGAGCCAGACTGTGGCGCAGTCAACGACCAAGAACCTGGGTCTGCTCCCGAAAGTTGATCATCCAAGTCGAGAATGGTGTTTCCACCATTATCCGAACTAGAACAACGAGACACCCCAGTTGTAGTCCCTGGGTTAGGTTCTTCGTTTACAGATAGAATTACTTCAACCGTTGGGCTTGCACAATCGTTAACATCATCGTAATAGAATCCATAATAGGTATCATCATTGCTAAACATTGTGCCTGTTACCACACTAAATGATAAATGATCGCCTATCTGACTCGGATCCGGATTGGTACTCCAAACTAGCTGCGCTGTGATATCCACATAGTCATTCAAATCTTGGCTAAAAGCACTTAATTCTTCCACACAAAATTCTGTACCAGTATCATTAAGTATTGGAGCTGCTGTTCCTGCGTAGCAGGTTTCTTTGGTCGCGGTATCCTCTGCCACATCTCCATTTCCATTTGTATTGGAAAGGACTACGGAAAGTGTGATTGTACCATTACCAAGACCGCTAAGATTTATACCTGATATTTGTTGGGTTGGCGATGATATGTTCCCAGTTCCTGTCACATTTGTACCTCCACCACTGCTACTTATAATATATTCGTAGGATGCATCCACTTCTGCACTTGCAAAGGTGAAACTCACAGCATTTTCGTTAGTCTGATCAATTGGGTCTTGATCAAAGCTTACGGTGTGTCCAGAAGGTAGGGTAGTCAGTTTTAATGCGGTATCGGTAATCGCTGGACCCTCATTCCCTAAAATGTTGCTCACAGTTACAGAAAGTGTTACAAGACCATCAGGCAAACTACTTAAGTCAATATTATTTACGGTTTGATTTGAAGAAAGAACCAAACCTCCCCCTGTTACCGAAGCCACATTGTCATCCCCATCACTTGTGAAGGTATAATCATAAGAAGTTAGGAATGTTGGTGCGTCAGAAAAAGAGAAACTTACAGAATTTTGATTGGCTGAATTGATAGGGTCATCTTCAATGGTTACCGTATACCCAGAAGGTTCAACGTTGTCTTCGCTTAGTAAGTTTACCGTAGCTGTAATTGGTGTTCCCAAAGTGTAACCTGCGCCAGAATCAAGAGTAACCTCCACAGTTTCCGTTGGTTCAGTTAGATTATCATCAATAGGTTGTACAACAATGGTTGAACTGGTTTGTCCGTCTGGTATGGCCACTGAACCTGAAAGTTCATCATAATCCACATCTGGGGTAGCGTCTCCTCCTACTGTATAGTTCACAATAACATCAGTACCTGTATTATTTAATCCATCAAGAGTTACCGTAAAGGTTCCACTGTTCCCGCCTTGTTCGTTAGCAGTGTCATCAGAGGCTGTTACTGATACGCTAGGGACATCCTCGCTAACTATCGTCACCGTCGCATTGTCGGGCGTACCGATGGTATAGCCTGCGCCCGTACCAAGGGTCACCAACACCGTCTCGTCAATTTCTATATCTGCATCATCGACAGGGGTCAGCGTTATCGTCGCCGTCTGCTGCGTGTCCGGGATATCGACACTGCCCGTCAAGCCAACAAAGTCATCGCCCGTAGTGGCCGTGCCGCCGACCGTATAGTTCACCGTTATGGCGGAACCCGTAGTGTTCGCAACGTCAAGGCTAACCGTATATTCTCCCGTCGTGGTGCCGGCCTCTTCGGCCGTGGCGTCGGTCGCCGTTATCGTCGCAACGGGGTCAGCCTGCCCAAACCCCACACCAATACCAAGCAGTAAAAACAGAACAAACAATAGTCCACCACGAACTATGGCAGTCCTGGGTTTATTTGGGGCATTTTTATATAAGGTTGACATCACCAGTTCAATCAGTTTCAGTTTGTCCAAAAGCTATATATAGGTCGGTGATTTGGGGCTACCAATATTACAAAAAAAGGCAAGGAATATCCTTGCCAATTAGTTTAAACCTCAATTTATTCGGATAAAGTGTTTTCCTTGCCTATGAAACTGTCGCCGAACTGGTTTCGGCCTCGCGGTGGATTTTTTTAACCAAGCCTTGCAACACCTTGCCAGGCCCTACTTCCACAAAGGATGCAGCTCCATCTTTTACCATTTGTTGCACGCTTTGCGTCCACTTTACGGGAGCCGTTAATTGTAGTATTAAATTCTTCTTGATTTCCTCAGCATCCGACACGGCCGTGGTCGTCACATTTTGATAAATAGGGCAAGTAGGTGTTTTGAATTCCGTAGATTCAATCGCTGCCGCCAATTCTTCCCTAGCCGGTTCCATTAAAGGGGAATGAAATGCTCCTCCAACCGGCAACAACAAGGCTCTTCTTGCCCCGGCCTCCTTCATTTTTTCACAGGCTATGTTTACTGCATCCACCTCTCCAGAGATCACCAATTGCCCTGGACAATTATAGTTGGCGGGAACCACAATACCTTCCACTTCGGTACAGATTTTTTCCACCACCTCATCTTCCAAGCCCAAAACAGCGGCCATGGTACTGGGTTGAACTTCACAAGCCTTTTGCATGGCAAGGGCACGTTGTGAAACTAATTTTAGGCCATCTTCAAAATTTAAGGTTCCATTGGCTACCAAAGCGGAGAATTCCCCTAAAGAATGCCCGGCCACCATATCTGGTTTAAAAGCATCTCCCAACACCTTGCTCAAAATCACGGAGTGCAAAAAGATGGCGGGCTGGGTCACCTTGGTCTGTTTTAGATCTTCGGCAGTGCCCTCGAACATGATATCGGTTATGGAAAACCCTAGAATTTCGTTGGCTTTTTCAAAAAGTTCCTGTGCTTCGGAATGGTTTTCGTAGAGGTCCAAGCCCATACCTACAAATTGTGCTCCCTGTCCCGGAAAAATATATGCATTCATAGTTGTCGAATTTTTGAGTGGGACAAAAATAGGGATAATTTGTTTGCTTACCCTTCTTTAAACCAGCTGGAATACTTTACATAGTTGTTGGCGATCCTATCTATCTCTCCCTTGGAAAGCTCCGGACTGATGTCCTTTATCCTTTTAGCAGGCATACCCGCATAAATACTCCCGGCCTCTACATGTGTGCCTTTGGTAACCACTGCTCCTGCAGCAATAATGGAATTGCTTTCCACCACGCAATCATCCATAATAATGCTCCCCATACCCACTAGCACATCGTCCTTAATGGTACAACCGTGCACTATGGCATTATGTCCAATGGAAACGTTATTTCCGATAGTGGTCGGGGATTTTTCATAGGTACAATGGATCACGGCGCCGTCCTGCACATTGACCTTGTTTCCCATTTTTATATAATGGACATCGCCCCTGATCACGGCATTGAACCAAACGCTGCACTGGTCGCCCATACATACCTCACCAACAATGGTGGCATTTTCAGCTATAAAACAATCTTTTCCTATTTCTGGGGATTTTCCCCTTACGGATTTGAGTATCATTCTTTTAAATTTTAAGAAGTAGAAACATCTCGACAGCTCAATATGCAAATTATTGAAAATGCGACAATAGATCGGCTTTTTTGGAAGCTGAAACGGAAAGTTCCTTGCCATTGGAAAGCACAACGCTTCCTCCTTTCCCCTTTTTGTACTTGACCACTTCCGCAACATTTACCAAATAGGATTTATGGATGCGGGCAAAGGAATAGGATTTCAATGCCTCTTCAAAATATTTTAGTGTTTTGCTCACCACTATTTTTTTCTTTTCCAGATAGATTTCGGTGTAGTTATCATCTGCTTTACAAAAATAGATATCCGATACATCCAACACTTGAAAGCCGTCTAGTTGGGGCAGGGTTATTTTTCCCTCTGCACGAACGGGCCTTGCCTGCAGCACTTGTCCCTCCAAGGCATTTTCTTTCTCCTTGATGGCCCTAACGTAGTCCACTGCCTTTATCAATTCATCAATATTGATGGGTTTCATTAAATAATAGGCTGCATGGTGGTTCAGTGCATCCATGGCATATTGATTGTAGGCCGTAACAAAAATGGTCTCGAATGTACGGTCGGGAATTTGGTCCAGCAGGTCAAAAGCATTGCCAAAAGGCATTTCCACATCCAAAAATACCAAATCCGGGTTATGCTTTTTGATTTGGGCCAACCCCTCATCAATGGTTGCCCCCTCGCCCATCAAATCAATGTTTTTGCAGTATTTGGTCAAATAGTTCCGAAGTATTTCGCGGCTATTGGCTTCATCTTCAACTAGGATCGCTTTAAGTTCCATCACTATTTTTTGAGTTTTAAGGATACCCGTGTACCCGTTCGGTCGTTATTTAAATCAGAAATGGATACATCTACCCGGTTTTTGTACATATCGTTCAAAATTTGGATTCGCTTTTGGATATTGCCCATCCCTTTTGATTTCTGTTTCTTTTGATTGGTGGTCTTCAGGGCCGCCGATTTTTTCCTTCCAATACCGTTGTCCTCGATACAGATTTCGAGCAAATCATTGGTGACCTGTCTTACCTTTATTTTTAAGAATCCTTTTTCTTCTTTGTAGCGCAAACCATGCCATATAGCATTTTCAATATAAGGTTGAAGCAGCATGGGCGGAATCTGAAAGGCAGCTATGTCGATTTTGTCGTCTACCTCAATTTCATAATCAAACTTATCCGAAAATCGCGAATGTTCCAGTTTTACATAAAGTTTCAGCAACTCCAATTCTTTGGCCAACGGAATAAAGTCCTCTTCGGAATTTTCGAGTACGTTGCGCATCAATACGGAGAACTCGCTCAAAAAGCGGTTGGCACTTCGCTCGTCGCTCTTAGCAATGTAATTGTTCACGGAATTGAGCGCATTGAAGATAAAATGGGGATTCATTTGGGTTCGGAGCGATTTCAACGCCAAAAGGTTATTGGCCAATTTTTGCTGTTTGTTGCTCCGGTAATACAGAAATGCAGTGAGCGCCATAAGGGCTATCCCGAATATCAAGGAGTAAATGATCCATTTTTGGCGCTTGCTGGTCTCTTCGTACAACTGTTGCTCCGTAACGGCCAAACTGTACTTGCTTTGGCTGAGCTCCCGTTCCTGTTCCAAACTGGAAATGCGGTTTTGCGTGTTTGCTATCTCCCGATTAAAGCGGACGGCCTGTGAAATTTCCTGCTCTTTTCGCACATACAAACTGTCCACCACGGCCACATAATCTTGGTAAGACTCCAATGCCTTGGTATAATTGCCCTTGTAGCGATACACTTCGGACAATTTCCGCGTAGCGTCCTTTTGCACGATCAAATCATCGTCCTTATCGGCCTCAACAATGCTTTTTTGCAGGTAAGGTATGGCCTCATCCAATTTATCCTGGGCGATATATGCATTGGCTATTTTATAATTGATGCGCTGTGAGGTAATGGTGTCCCCTGCAGAGACTCCCTCCTCATTTGAAGGAACATTGGATCGGGGCAACTGTTCCAGTTCGTCCAGGTTTTTTTTGCGCAACTGGATCTCGTCATCATACCGGTTTTTTCGATTGTAAAAATCCGCTACTTTCTCGCTTTCCTGAATCAACCGTTCGGGTGCCACTTGCTTGGATAGGTTCAAGGAATTTTGATAATAGCCTTCGGCCTCGACCACCCTGTTTTCACTGGCAAAGGCATCGGCAATTTTGGAACTTAAATCTATTTCCTTCGGAGAGATTTGGTTTTTTTCGGCAATGACAAGTCCTTGCCGGTAATAGTTTTGTGCATCTTTAAGGTTGGACAACTCCATGTTGGCATCTCCCAGCGCTTCAAAAAGTTCCACCCGCTGATAGGGCACCATGTTTTTTTCCCCGACCAAGGGTTCCAAAATGGAAATTGCGTTTTCGTGGTCACCGTTCAGCACATACGCCTGCCCCAATAGTAATTTTGTTTTGTTGGATTTCAGGGCGGTCAAGGCATCCTTAAAATTTGTAATGGCCAGATCGTACTGCTTGTGATACATGTAAATTTCCCCAAGAGTTCGAAGGGATGATGAAAACTCCCGCTTGTTTCCTATGCTCCCCAATGGCTCCATGGAACGGGCAATAAAATCGATACTTTTTTCAAGGTTCTTTTTCTTGTAGAAATTGGCCGAATCCAAAAAGCGTTGGTGATCCATCAGATCATTTCTTGAACTGGATACTTCACGCTTTTGCGTTTGGGAGGAGGTTGAACGGCCATAGCCCTCCACCAATACATCCACGTCTTCATTTGATTTAATGCGGTAACGGACCGTTTCCAATTCCGGCCCTTCAATGATCAACATATCCCCAATGGATGCCTTGATGGCAAACTCGCCCAAAGCATTGGTTCTGGTGTAAGCCCCCTTATCCGTGGAAACTTGGACCCCAGAAATGGGTACATAGTTCTCCTTGCCCTTTACGGAACCTTTGATTTCCATTTGCCCTTGCACATTTCCAACTTGCGCCAAACTGCTCAAGGAAGTCATCAACACCAATAATACTATGTATGCTTTGCGAATCATAACTTAGGTAAACATACTGCTTCCCAAGCATTTTAAAAAATAGGTTCTAGCTGGATTAGGTTGAAAAGCATCACAATTATCCTTGGTTACGAAGTGATCCGGTCCGGTCGCTCATTTTAAGTGCCGTGTTAATCATTCTGGATTTTTATTGATGAAAGATGCAAATACATTTACCTCAACTTTAAAAATTATTGCACCATGAAACATATAAATCATTTATTGGGCACGGCACTTTTGCTATTTATGACGGGTACAAGCTACGGTTGCAACCTTAAGGCCCAAAACAACGAAAAAACTACATTGGTCACCCAATATGCCGAGATAAATCCAAAGGAACAATATGTGAAAATCGCCTTGTTATTGGACACCAGCAATAGTATGGACGGACTCATCAACCAAGCCAAGGCTCAATTATGGGATATTGTAAACGAATTTACCCATGCCAAATGTGGCACCGGTGTTCGGCCATCCCTTCAAATTGCGCTTTATGAGTATGGGAATGACAAGCTTTCGTCCCGGGAAGGGTACATAAGACAGGTTTTGGGATTTAGCAATGACCTGGACGAGATTTCAGAAAAATTGTTCTCTTTAACCACCAACGGTGGCGAAGAATATTGCGGACAAGTAATCCATACCTCATTAAAACAATTGGATTGGGGCAATAACGCCGATGACCTTAAAATGATCTTTATTGCGGGCAACGAACCTTTTACGCAAGGGAAGTTGGATTATAGGGATGCAGCCGCCAATGCCAAGGAAAAAGACATTATTGTGAACACCATTTTTTGCGGCAACTACGACCAAGGCATTGCTATCATGTGGAAAAAAGGAGCCACACTTACCGGTGGCGAGTATATGGCAATCGACCACAATAGGCAGGTAGTCCATATAGATACGCCTTACGATGACATTATCATTCAGCTGAATTCCAAATTGAACGACACTTACATCTCCTATGGTTCCATTGGGAGGCAGAAAAAAGAGCTTCAATCCAGGCAAGATGGCAATGCAGCGGCCTTGGAAGAAGTGGTAGTGGTAAAACGTGCCGTGAGCAAAAGTTCAAGGTTGTACAAAAATTCACAATGGGACTTGGTGGATGCCGTAGCGGATGATGAAGCGGTCATATCCAAATTGAAAGACCGAGATTTGCCAAAAGAACTTCAGGGAAAAACCGAAAGTGAGGTCAAGGCTTATATAGAGCAAAAGAAAACGGAACGGGAAGAAATTCAAAAGAGGATACAGGAACTCAATACCAAACGTGAGGCCTTTATTGCCGAACATCAAAAAGAAGAAGCAGGAGAACTTGAAAATGCCATGCTTTCGGCCATTAAGGCCCAGGCTTCAAAGAAAAACTATACTTGGGATAAAAATTAGAATTGCCAATCAAAGGCACGTTGTCACATCGAGCGCAGTCGGGATGTCTTTAAAAGTTCTCGACTGCGCTCGAACCGACATTCATTCCCTTATCTCAACAACTAATTATTAGCTGCAGGGCAATAACAGTCGTAACGGTTGCCGTCATCACTCTGTCCAAAGTCGTACCCTAAGGTAATTTGGTGGAACCCTCCGTTATCAAAACGGATATCCCCGGATTGGTAGGAATAATTGTATGAGAACATGAATCTATTCACATTAACCCCGATAATCGGCGTAAACAATTGCAAGCGTTGTTCCCCGAAATTTCCGTTGGATTGAAATTGTGCCCCATCAAAACTACGTCGGTACGACAAACCGGCCCATACTGTACCAAAACTAACATCTCGATACACTTTAGCATTCAAATCTACAGTTTTCTCTTTGGTAAAATCCGTCATCTGGAACAAAATGGATGGTTCAATCCGTGTATTTTTTCCAAAAACATATCCAACGGAGAACAGGTAACGTCTCAAGTTGTCAAATTCAGCTGCCGTGTATAGGTCACGTCCACTGCCCAAAATATTTAAAATAGCAGCATGTGCATAAAACTCGAACAAATTGTAGGAAACACCCAAATCCACATTAAAATAGCTCGCCGTGTTCTTTACCCCGGTAACAACAGGGTCTGGAATCACGGACCTAAATTCCGTTTCATCCAAACTACTGAGTATAATGCCTGCACTCAAACCTAAAGAAAGCTGGTTGAGCGTTCTAAAATCGCCGCCCAATTGCAAATGGTGTGCGTAAGTCGCTTTGAAGCCCGTTTGGGAGTGGTACCCATTGGAGTCATTAAACAGTATGCCTCCTACCCCACTGCGCTCACCAACCCTGGAATTTATGTTCAGTGTCTGCAAGCTTGGTGCTTCATCCACATTAAACCACTGTTTCCTGGCTGTAAGGCGAACCTTGGTCCCCTCGGCGATACCTGCCATGGATGGATAGACCAAGTAATAATTGTCCGCCAAGTAATCAAAATACACGGGAATTCCTTCCTGCGCTTTGGCCACGGACCCAAAAAACAGGGTTAGGATAATTGAGGTTAAAATACGTCTCATGTGACGGTTGGGGCTAGAATGGTTGCTCAATACAATAAAACACTAAGATAACGGCAAGCAACACACATTATTATAATATTTTGCTGCGCATCCTAACTATTGGTACTTTTGCATCAAAGATTCAAGATGAAAGAATACAACATTACGGTTGTTCCTACCAACAACCCCAAGATAATCAAGTTGGAAGCCAACCATTTTTTGGTTAAGGGCAACTATGAATATAAAAACATAGACGAGGCCAAAAACTCCCCCTTGGCACAACAACTCTTCTATCTTCCATTTATCAAAACCGTGTACATTTCCAGTAATTTTGTGGCATTGGAAAGGTTTGATATTGTGGAGTGGAACGATGTTAAGGACGAAGTGGCCCAGCAATTGGTAGAGTACCTTAATGCTGGAGAACCTGTGGTAAACGAAGAAGATGTTAAAAAGAAGCAGCCCATTACCGTTTATGCGGAGGTGACCCCCAATCCTGCGGTGATGAAGTTTGTCTCCAACAAGCGTATTGTTCCCAGCACTTACGAATTCAAGAATATTGATGAAGCGAAAGATTCGCCTTTGGCCATAGAATTGTTCCATTTTCCCTTTGTAAAAGAGGTTTTTATGGACGAGAACTATGTCTCCGTCACCAAATATGAGGTTGCGGATTGGGAGGAAATCAATATGCAATTGCGTGAATTCATCCGGGATTACTTAGCAGATGGAAAAGATGTGGTTACGGCAGAAGCGATCCAAAAAAGCAAAGAGACCGTTGGGCAAAAAACCACGCAAACCCAATATGATGATACTTCCCAACAAATTATAGACATTTTGGAAGAATATGTAAAACCGGCCGTTGCCAGCGATGGCGGAAACATTCTTTTCCAATCTTATGAAGAGCAAAGTGGAACGGTTAGCGTAATCCTTCAAGGTGCCTGTAGTGGTTGTCCATCTTCTACATTTACCCTGAAAAATGGCATCGAGACCATGCTCAAGAACATGATGGGCGAAAAAATCAAGGAAGTAGTGGCTTTAAACGGCTAATTAACTTCATTTTACTGCCGGATTTCCATCAAAATTTGTTAAATTCAAGGGAATCTAAAAAATACATTGACCATGGCAGTTTTAAAAGTTATCGAAGTATTGGCGAATTCCAGCAAAAGCTGGGAAGATGCAACCAACAAAGCGTTGGACCAAGCATCAAAATCCGTCAAGAATATTCGTTCCATCTATATCAACGAGCAAAGTGCCACGGTAAAAGATGGAAAAATTGACGACTACAGGGTAAACGTAAAGATTACCTTTGAAGTTCAGTAGAAAATTTGAAGAAAAGAAAATGCGTCCAGCAACGGACGCATTTTTTTATGCTTAAAATGTTCAGTTAATGAAAAAAGTGCTTTTCTTCATAATAATTACAATCGCAACCCTAAGTTGCAAACAAAAACCTAAGGAAGTGACCCACGAACATACCAATGCACTCATCCATGAGACTAGTCCCTATCTTCTGCAACATGCCCACAATCCCGTAAATTGGGAAGCATGGCACCCCGATGTGTTGGAACGGGCAAAAAAAGAGGATAAGCTATTGCTCATCAGTATTGGCTATGCCGCTTGTCATTGGTGCCATGTGATGGAAAAGGAATGTTTTGAAGACGCGGAAGTGGCCGAGGTGATGAACGAAAACTTCATCAACATTAAAATTGACCGTGAGGAGCGTCCCGATGTGGACCAGATCTACATGGACGCCATCCAAATGATATCTGGACAAGGTGGGTGGCCCCTAAACATAGTTGCGCTACCCGATGGAAGGCCTTTTTGGGGTGCTACGTACGTACCCAAGGACAATTGGATAAAATCGTTGGAGCAGCTCGCAGAACTCTATAAAAAAGATAAACCACGGGTAACCCAATACGCCACGGATTTGGCCAATGGGCTCCAAGCCATCAATTTGGTGGAAAACGATAAGGACAGTGACCTGTATTCTTTGGACCAACTGAATGTGGCAATCCAAAATTGGACCCAATATTTTGATACATTTTTAGGTGGCCACAAGCGCGCCCCCAAATTTATGATGCCAAACAACTGGGACTTTTTATTGCACTATGCCACCGCCATGGACAAACCTGAAATTATGGGGTTTGTTGACACCACGTTAACCCGAATGGCCTACGGTGGTGTATACGACCATGTAGGAGGAGGGTTTTCCAGGTACGCCGTGGACACTAAATGGCATGTGCCTCATTTTGAAAAAATGCTGTATGACAATGGTCAGTTGACAAGCCTTTATGCCAAGGCCTATGCCGTAACCAAAAACGAATTGTACAAAAGCGTAGTGGAGGAAACCATCAACTTTGTTCAAGAAGAACTTTTGGATCGCAGTGGCGGTTTTTATTCCTCTTTGGATGCCGACAGTCTTGATGAAAACGGCGAATTGGCAGAAGGTGCCTATTATGTTTGGACCAAAGAAGAGCTTACCCGTTTATTGGGGGATGATTATGAGGTCTTTCAAGCGTATTTTAACATTAATTCCTATGGACATTGGGAAGAAGGCAACTATGTGCCCATTAGGGATAAAAATGATGAAGAAATAGCCGAAAAATTCAAGATCACAGTGCCAGCCCTGACAAGTAAAATAAACGAGAGCTTGGCCGTACTCAAAAAAGAAAGAAGCAAGCGTCCCAAACCCCGATTGGATGATAAAATTTTGACATCTTGGAATGGTTTGATGCTAAAAGGCCTGGTTGATGCATACCGTTATTTAGGCAATGACTCCTATCTAAAACTTGCGCAAAAAAATGCCGGGTTTATTGAGCGTGAAATGATCAAAAATGATGGCTCGCTTTACCGCAACCACAAAGCTGGTAAAAGCACCATCAATGGTTTTTTAGAGGATTATGCCTCGGTAATCGATGCCTATTTTTCGCTCTACGAGGTCACTTTTGACGAAAAATGGCTCGATTTGGCCAAAAACCTCCTTGATTATTCCAAAAAACACTTTTTTGATGAAGCTTCCGGCATGTTCTTTTATACTTCGGATGAAGATCAATCTTTGATCAGAAGAACCATAGAGGTGGACGATAATGTGATATCTTCCTCCAACTCCATCATGGCCATCAATTTGTATAAATTTCATAAGCTCTACCCTGGGGAAGGCTATGGTGCCTTGTCCGAGCAAATGCTGAAAAACGTCCAAAAGGATTTTGATCGCAGGGCACAAGGTTTTGCCAACTGGTTGCATTTGGTGCTGTTCCAGAATCAAGATTTTTATGAAATCGCCATACTTGGCGAGGACTACAAAAGTTTGGGGCAACAAATTGGCAAGGAATATGTCCCCAACAGTATTTTGGCAGGCTCCCAAAAAGAGGGAAATTTGGAACTGTTAAAAAACAGGGGGAACCCTAACAAAACCCTAGTTTATGTTTGTATAGAAGGGGCCTGTAAACTCCCTGTAACAAAAGTGGAAGAGGCTTTAAAACAACTGTAGGCAACATTAACATTTGTTTAAAAACCTTTTCTTTTATATCAGTTGAATATTAACTACGTTGCCATTTAAACTAAAAAACCATTATGGAAGAACTAGAAAATTACCAAACATACATTGATCAGGCCATGGATTGGGCCGTGGGCATTTTACCAAGTCTTATAACGGCCATCATCACATTTTTCATAGGTCTTTGGGTCATCAAATTTTTCAATCGAATGGTCCGTCGCTTTTTTGTAAAAAAGGATTATGATGAAACCTTGGAATCCTTCTTACAGAGTTTTATTAGTATTACCCTAAAAGCATTACTGTTTGTTTTGGTGATTACGCAATTGGGCGTTAAGACCTCTTCCTTGGTCGCCATTGTGGGTGCCGCGGGCCTTGCTGTTGGTTTGGCATTACAGGGATCTTTGGCCAATTTTGCCGGTGGGGTACTTATCCTCATTTTTAAACCTTTCAAGGTAGGGGATTGGATTTCTGCACAAGGTGTGGATGGCACTGTAAAGGAAATTTCCATTTTCAACACTAAGTTGAGCACTTTTGGCAACCAAATTGCCATTATCCCGAATGGACAACTGTCCAACGGCAACATTGTAAACTATAACATGGAAAATACCCGAAGGGATAAATTTGATGTAGGTATCGGGTATGGGGCAAACATTAAGGAGGCCAAAGAAATCTTGTTACAGATTTGTGCAGACAATCCGGACATCAATACCGAGCCAGCACCGGAAGTCTACGTTGGCGCATTGGCAGACAGTTCGGTAAACCTAACACTACGTTTTTGGGCCAATACCGATGTATTTTGGTCCGCACACTTTTATGTGATCGAGCAAACAAAATTACGTTTTGATGCCGCTGGAATCGAAATTCCATTCCCACAAAGGGTTATGCACAAGGCTTTGGAAGATTAATTTTTATTCTTTTTCTGCTGAAGGACAAAGTCTTTGAGGTAGTAAGGTTCAAAATAGGCCACATCCTCAAATTGACCGGCTTTGTATTTCCTGAATGCAATCGAGGCCATATCCTTGGCAGAAGGGACTATAGATTCATCAAAAACAAAATTGGGGTGTTGCAGGACACCCCTACATTTTTCTGCACCACTGCCCACTACATATACTTTGATATCCGAAACATAATCGGCAAAAGATTCCTCATTGACAATCTCTGCACGGGTCTCTCGTACTTCTTTATGATCAGAACCGTAGATACAGGAATAGACTTCCATGCGTCTGGCATCCAGTACAGGAATCACCAGTTCATCAGGTTTCAATTGCACCTGATGCGCCATACTTTGCAAAGTAGGCACGGAAATCAACGGTATGTCCAGAGAAAAGCACAGCCCTTTGGCAGCGGACACCCCTATCCGGAGTCCTGTGTACGAACCTGGTCCTTTACTTATAGAAATGGCATCCAGGTCCGAAAATGACAAAGAAGCCTCTTTCAAGGCTTCTTTTATAAATACATGCAATTGTTCCGAATGCGAATAGCTCGCTGCATTGTTCTCCTTTAGGACAACAATTTCATTATCCTTTGACATGCTCACGGAGCAATTGGTGGTCGCGGTTTCCAAATGTAGTAGTATAGCCATAGCGGCCACAAAGATACTAGTTTAATGCAATGGGTAACCCAAAGTAGAATTCCAATATTTTCAACCGGAAGATATAATCGTACTTGGCTCGGATCACATCGGCTTGGGCATTTTCCACTCTGGACTGTGCCTGACTAAAGTCAAAAGCGTTCATTAATCCAACATCAAAACGCTCTTTGGCATATTCGTAGGCCAAACGTCTGGCTTCCAAAGTTTTTTCCGCTGCAATATAAGCCTTTTCAAACGTACTTACATCCACATAGGCCTGTTGGATAGTGTTTTCCAAGTCCAGCTTATCCTGTTTAAATTGCAATTTTGCTTTTTCCAAACTAATCTTAGATCGCATCACGTTGTTACGAGTGCTCCACCCGTTAAATATGGGTATGTTCAATTGTGCCCCGTAACTTATACCATCAAAAATCCATAACTGGTCCGTTAGGTTCGGCGTATAGGGAATTCCGTCACCGTCAGGTATTTGGGTCACATCGGAATATCTAGTACCATATTGGAAAAATGCAGACAAGGTCGGCAAATAAGCACCTTTGGCAATCTTAAGGTCCTGTTCGGCCAAATCCACATTGGATTCGGAGAATTTGATATCGTTTCTAAAACCCAAGGCCTTATCAAAAATTACCTTTGGAGAGTTTTTAAGGATATCCGAAGGTGGAATTTCGAACTCCTCTTCTGCAATATCAAAGTTTTCGTAATCGGTTATCTGTAGCAATTGTGCCAAATTAACACGAGCGATCAAAACATTGCTTTCACCGTTCACGATCTGCTGTTCTTGATTGGCAGCGGTTGCCTCAATCTCCAAAAGATCGCCCCTTGGCACAACTCCAGATTCCACCAGCTCCTTGGTCCTTTTCAAGTCTTGTTCCGTAACGGCGTATTGCGCTTTAAAGGTTTTTAATTGCTCCTTGTTGGAAAGTACCTGTAAATAGGCATTGGCCACATTTAAACGAATATCGTCCTTTAAATTATCCAAACGATATTGGTTGGCAATGGCATTCATTTTTGCCCTGTTCAATTGGTGCATGTTCCTCAAGCCATCAAAAAGGGTTACATTGGAGCTAACACCAATGTTCATGTTATTTGCCGTACTGTTTGTGGGCAGGTTGTTTGTTGGGTTAATGGAGAAACCTGTATTACTCGATACCGATGTTGATCCATTTAAGCTAGGAAGCATATTTCCTATGGCATCGGACTTATCTATTTTAGCGTTTTCCAGATCTAGTTCAAATTGTTCTACGGTCAAATTGTTCTCCACCGCGTATTCCACACACTCCAGAAGCGTCCATTGACGTACTTGGGCACTGGTCAAGGTAACGGCGAACAATAATAGTAGTAACGTTATGCTATTTTTCATTCGTTTCTTGATTTTGGTTTGTATAATGATGGTCAGCATGGATCAATCCTCTTCAGATTTCTTCTCGAGCTTGTTCCAGACTTTGATCTTATCATCTTCGCCAATGCCTGAAACAATTTCTACGTCTATACCATCACTGACGCCCAACTCAAGATCTTTGCGTTCGAATTCGTTTTCGCCTGTCTGTACTTCCACGTATGGTTTTTCGGTCTCCTTATCAAACTGAAGCAAAGCTTCTTTTATGGCCAACACATCCTTTTTCTCTTCCAAAACAATGGAAGCGTTTGCACTGTACCCGGCCCGCACATACGAAGTGCTATCGCTTTCCTTTACATCCAAATCACCTTCGATCTTAAACTGAACGGCACCTTCTTCTTCCACACCTTTAGGCGCAATGAATTTTAATTTGGCATCGAACTTTTGCTCTTCCAAGGCTCCAAGGCTTATTTCCAATGGCATTCCCACTCTTAACTTCCCAACCTCGGCCTCGTCCACTTCACCTTCAAAGATCATTTTGGACATATCGGCGATGGTGGCGATGGTGGTCCCTTCGTTAAAGTTGTTGCTTTGTATCACCTGATCTCCTTCTTTTACAGGAATCTCAAGAATAGTTCCGGAAACAGTTGCCCTTATGTTGGTGTTTGCACTGGCGGAACCTCCCGCGGAGCCTTTTCTGATAATCTGATAATCGGCCTGGGCATTTTTTAATTCTTGCAATGCCTGGTCATAGGTCAACTTTAAGTTGTTGAAGTCCTGACTGGAGATAACACCTTTGTCAAACAGCGTTTTGTTCCTATCGTATTCTATTTTGGCATTGTTAAGGGCCAATTCCGCATTGCGGACCCTTCCTGCGGCTTGGTTCACGGATTGCTCGTTGGGAACCACTTTTATTACAGCGATAAGGTCACCGGACTTTACCTTGGCACCTTCTTCCAATAGGATTTTGTCTATAATCCCGGAAATTTGGGGTTTGATGTTGATTTCATCCTCAGGTATCACCTTTCCGGTAACGATTACTTTATTTATGATGTCCTTTCGTTCTGCTGTTTCGGTCTTATACAGCTCTACAGGAGTACTGTTCTGCTTTAAAAAGTAGACAACGGCGGCCAAAATACCAATGACCACTACCCCTATCAATCCGTATTTTACATACTTGTTCATTCTTGCTTATTTGATTCGTTATTTAATTGTATTGATGATTATTCTTCTCTTAGTGCATCTATGGGCTTAATTTTTACGGCACGGTTGGCTGGCAATAGGCCTATGAGCACACTTAGTCCTACCATTAAAATAAATGATACGATAAACTGTGGGATGCTTATCATGGGCTGCACGAAAGGGAAGTTCTCCCCGCTGCCAAACATGGCATCCAAAATGGATAATATTCCCACCGCAACCGCAAATCCTACCAAACCAGCGAATGCCGTCAGAACAATGGCCTCCACAACAATTTGACGTTTTACGATGACCGGGGTTGCGCCCAAGGCCCTACGCACTCCTATCTCTTGTGTACGCTCCTTTACCGTGATCAACAGAATATTGCTAATGGCTATAACGCCCGCCAGTAATGTGAAGATTCCCACAAAAAAGGAAAATCCTTTTAGAACCGTTGTAAATGCCGTGATATTATTGAATATCTCCGACATATCGAAGCTTCCTATGGCACGCTCGTCATCTGGGTGGATATCGTACTTGGCCTTTAAAATGCTCTTGATCTGACTTTCTACAAAAGGTACTGGTGTATTCTCTTCGACCGCAATGGCCATCCATCCCATCCTATCGCCGGAATTAAAGGCTTTTTGAAAAGTGGTAAAGGGTATAAATACTGCATTTTCCCCATCAATATTAATGTTGTTGTTGGGCTTGTAAATTCCCACCACACTAAAATATACGCCGTTGATACGGATATCCTCGCCTATGGCATTATCCCCTTTATCAAATAGAAGTTTATAGGTTTCTTCGCCAATAACACATACTTTTTTGGAATGTTCGATATCGGTCTGGTTCAAGAACCTGCCTTCCACCAGCTTCTTTTTGGTGATGTTGTCTATTTCCGGAAAGTCTCCGTACACTGCAGAACCACTTGTCTGTCCATTTCTGTAGACGGTTACAGTTCCCCTGTGACTGGCCAGCTCAATTCGTGGTGCAAGGACCTCAATCTCTGGAATCTGTCTCTTTAAGATGTCCGCGTCTTCGAGCTTGTAGCGGATTCTTCGTCCACGTTCAAAACCCTTGTAGGGTTCGGAAGTGGATTGTCCCCAAACAAACAAGCTGTTCGAGGCAGTTCCGGCAAAAAGCTTGTTGAACCCGTTGCTCATTCCATTGGCCGACCCCAATAACAGCACCAAGATGATCATGGCGAAAATTACGCCTAACATAGTTAGGAAGGTTCTGAACATATTCTTGCCCAGCGTATGAAAAATCTCTATCCACAAATCCTTATCAAATAACCACATAACTATATATCACTTAGTGCAACAATGGGTTTAACATTTGCAGCTTTCATGGCGGGCAACAGCCCTGCCAATACTCCTGCAATTATCAAAATAATGGTGGCCGTAACCACGGTGGAAAGATTTACCGAGGGATTGCTAAAGGCAGGTGTCTCTATCATGGGGCCTACCGCGGCCAAAATCATCCAAGCGAACAACAATCCCACAAAACCAGAAATGGTGGTAATAAAAACGGATTCCAACAATACCAAGTTTATAATTTGACGTGGTCTTGCCCCAAGTGCTTTCCGAACCCCGATTTCCTTTGTCCTTTCCTTGATCGTAAATACCATAATATTTCCGATGCCAACGATTCCTGCAACGAGGATCAAAAAACCTACTCCGATACCGATACCTTTTAAAACCGACGTAAAACTGCTGATATTTTCAAAGGCTTCTGCATAGTTCCAAACATTAAGGCCTGCTTGATCGTCCGGAGCGATCTTATGGCGTCTTTTCATCAATATTTCCAATCTTTCGGAAAATGCCAATGCCTCTGTCAAATCATAATTGGGATTATAGGTCAAGGCAATACTGGCAATTTCGTTGGTGTTGCCATAAATGCGCTGATAGGTACTCACCGGTGCATAAATTCTTCTTTCCGCATTATCATCGCCATCATCGGTAAAAATCCCGATTACCCTAAAGGGCAAACCATTGAACTCTATAAACTTTCCAAGGGGGTCTTCTTTTTTGAACAGATCTTCGGCCACTTTTCTGCCGATGACTGCTACTTTGGCCTTATTGACAATATCTGCCTCATTAATATACCTACCGGCAACAACCAAGGTTTTTTCTATGGCCTGATGATCGGGATGGGTCGCTTGCACGGAATATGAGCCCGTTTCCTCTTTATATCTTGCCGCTGTATTGGCATAATATCGGGCGCTTATATATTCAATATCTTTAGAAAAGCTCTGCTTGATATACTCTAAATCATCATTTTTTAATTGAATGCGTCTGCCAGCTTCAAAACCACCATACGCCTTGGAAGTAGTTCCTGTCCGGACAAAGATGGAGTTGGTGGCATCATCGTTGAACTGACCGACAAAACCGTTTTGCATACCGTTTACCGAAGCGAGCAACATTACCAAAATAAAGATGGCCCAACCCACGGAGAAACCTGTCAAAAATGTTCTCAGTTTATTGGTTTTTAGCGTATTGAATATTTCCTGCCAAACGTCACGATCAAACATACTGTTCTGCTCTTACTTGTTCGATTTTCTTGTCCTCCACAATAATACCATCCTTAAGGTGTACTATACGTTTGCACATATGGGCTATATCTTCCTCGTGGGTAACCACCAAAATGGTATTTCCGTCATCGTTGATTTTTTGGATAAGGTCCATGACCTCATAGGAAGTTGTACTGTCCAGGGCACCCGTTGGCTCATCCGCCAAAAGAACTTTGGGTTCCGCAGCCATGGCTCGCGCAATGGCCACCCTTTGTTTTTGACCTCCGGAAAGTTCACTGGGCAAGTGGTCCGCCCATGGTTTTAAGCCAACTCGCTCCAAATACTTCATGGCCTTTTCTTGGCGTTCCTTTCTGGGCACTTTTTGATAATAGAGCGGAAGGGCCACATTCTCCAAGGCACTTTTATAATTGATCAAGTTGAAGGATTGAAAGATGAATCCCAAGAATTTGTTCCTATATTGGGCAGCCTTGGTTTCGCTCAGGTTTTTGATCGGCACACCATCCAAGGTATACTCACCGGAATCCGCTCCGTCCAACATTCCCAAAATGTTCAACAATGTGGATTTTCCAGATCCCGAAGACCCCATAATGGCCACAAGCTCCCCTTCTTTTACTTTAAAATTTATCCCCTTTAAAACATGGAGGGAATTACTCCCCATCTTATAGGATTTATGAAGATCTTTGATTTCAATCATGATTGATGATGTTAGCTATCTTACGTTTACCTCTGCAAGTAAGACAGTAATGTTGTTAAATTGTTACAAGATTTTTTACTTTTTTTTCCAAACGACGCATTTAATCACCCATTCCTTGGCAAAATCCAGGTAGGATTACCCAAATAGAGATGCCCGTGGCAACAGATAGTACGCTTAAAAAAATGTAGTTGATTCTTTATTGGGGCGCCAAATATTTTGGCCACTGTTCCAGGCCGAACAAGGTCGGCTATTTTGATCAATGAGCCACGCAGGCGTCTAACAATAAGACAATCAAACCCACTAAACATTACAGTCTAAGCTAAGACTTGAGCAGAAAAACTGTTTTAGCTTCTCATTTTTCTATAAATGAAGTAGAAAAGGCCAGCCACCAATACATAGGGCACGGCCATTAGGTAAACAATTCCGTTATTGATCGCCTCTGCAGTTTTTCCATCGGATTCACTTTCCACAACCGCACGGCACATGGCGCATTGGGCTTCCGACACAGTTGGGAAAACCAATATAACAAGTAGAATGAACAGCAATTTTGTTTTCATGGAAAAATCAATATTGATAATAGGGTGAAATCATAACATAGACCAAAACCCCGGTAACCGCAACATATAGCCATATCGGAAAGGTGTATTTTGCCCATTGCCTATGACCTTCAAAATCGTCCAAATACACTTTTGAATATGTGATCAACACCAAAGGAATTACCGATATGGACAAGACAATGTGCGTCATTAAAATAAAGTAATAAACAAATTTAATGGGACCTTCTCCACCAAAAACAGTCGTTTCAGAGGTCATATGGTAGGCTACATACATGATCAGAAACAATGCTGACAGTACAATATTGGTCGTCATCAACCTACGGTGTATCAATTGCCTGCCATTTTTAATGGCTATAAATGCAAGAATGAGCAAGATTGAGGTCAAACCATTGATTGCCGCATATATCGGTGGCAAAAAAGATAATGGTTTTGCATTTGGGATCTTGTACCTAAACAATACGGCAACCACTAAAGGTATTGCAATGGAAATTACGGTTATCAATCTATTATACCGTTTTTCCTTCAAAGAAATTTCATCGGTCATTCTGCCAATAGTTTTTTAATGTCCTCCTTTAATATCGTAATCTGTTGGGTTTCCCCGTCTGAGTTTACTCCTTGCTCTTCTGTAATGGTACCGCGATAATAGATCAAGGGGTTGCCAAACCCATCTTTACGCGAACGAATATATCCATTTTTATCCACCAATGCGAACATACCGGAATGCTCAAACCCGCCCGGGGCATCTTGGTCTTGGTTTGCAAAGATGTAAAATCCTTCTTGTGCCAATTGATAAATCTTGTCCTGATCACCTGTCAACAAGTGCCAATCCTTATCCGTAATCCCATATTTTTTGGCATACTTGGTCAGCACAGATGGTGTATCATACCGTGGGTTAATGGTAAAGGATGCCACCCCAAAATCCTCATCTCCCTTAAAGGTTTCCTGTAGTTCCACCAAGTTCTTGGTCATTACAGGGCAAATGGTCGGACAGGTGGTAAAGAAGAACTCCACCACATAGACCTTCCCCAAATAATCCTCGTTGGTAACAATTACGCTATCCTGATTGTAAAATGAAAAGTCGGGGACTCTGCGTTTTTCTCCCTGATTTACCACAAAACCTACTTTGGTGTTTTTGTTTGGAACACTCATACGGTCGTTTTCCACGACTGTGTTCCCTTTTATCCGTTTTGTGATCTCGTACACGGCAAAAATCCCAAAAATCAAGATGATTGCGGATACCCAAATGTAGGTGTACTTCTTTTTATTATTTGCTCCTGTCGGCATTGTTCTTTTTTAGGGCCAGACGGTATTCTGCCAAGATAATCTTGACATCGTCCACCATTTTATTGTTCAGTTCTGCAACGGAAGAGGTATCAAATCCATATTTGACGCCTTCATCTTCATCGTCGGTACGTCCGCGTAGGCTTAGGTCTTTGTCAACTATAAAAACATTGGGGGTAGCCAAATCATCGCCCAAATCAACATTGGTTTGCAATGATTCAAAAAGTGACTTGATTTCGTCTTCGGTACCAAAGGCAAAGTGCCATTTATCCACGTTGGACAATTTCCCCAATTCATTCTTCAACTCCCCCACTTGCCCTTCATTGCCTTGGGGAACGACCATGATCATTTGAAAATCGTTGAATTCTCCAAATCTTTTGTAAATCTTTTGATTTAGATTGAAAGCATTCCCTTGCATTTTTTCCACATTGTTTCCCAAAAAACCGAGAATGGTAATCTTGTCTTTAAACTGAACGTTGGGATCCATTTGGGAAACATCGGATATTTTTTCGGTAAGGATTGGCAAACGTCCAAAATTGTTTACCCCCGATGCAAAAAACAGATAGACCACGACAGGGAGCACAAAAAGGGTTGCTAATACGATTTTCTTTTTCATAGTGTTTTCAACCGTACAAAAATAAAAAAAGACGGTTGGAAAACCGTCTTTTAATTTTGTTAAATACTTTCTTAGAAGTCCCAGGTTATGAATCCCTCGGTATATACATTATAAATGTAATCTGCTTCGAACAGCAGAATGAATATTAAATAACATATCAGGAATATGGGGGTCCATACAATTACCCTTCTTAATGGTGTTTTTTCGTCCCTAAGGTGCATAAAGTCCCACGCAATGTAATAGGCTTTCACCAAAGTTAGGATGATAAAAATCCAATTGAGCAATTTCATCCCCAAAAAGTAGCCGTGGGTCAAAAATTTTGGTTTAACAATACCCAAAGCAACTTCAATAGTGGTGACTATTGTGAGGAAGATAAGCACGCCCCAAATTTTTTGGGTGTTCGACTTAAATTTTAAAAGTCCTCTAAAAATCTCAAGTTTATGTTCGTGTGCCATTTAGAATCAATGTTTTTATACCAAATAAAAGAATGTAAATACGAATACCCATACCAAATCCACAAAGTGCCAGTACAGCCCAACTTTCTCCACCATTTCGTAATGGCCCCTACGTTGGTATGTACCCAAAATCACATTAAAGAATATGATGATGTTGATCACTACACCCGAGAATACGTGGAATCCGTGGAATCCTGTGATAAAGAAGAAGAAATCCGCGAACAGTCTGTGACCGTATTCGTTGTGGACAAGGTTGGCACCTTCCACCACTTGATTGGCTTCCAATATTTTGGCCAAAGATTCTTTTCTGTCCAAAAGGGTCTTTTCCCCCTCTTCATTCAATTTCTCGGTACGGATCAAGATATTTGGTGTTGCCTTGAAACCTTCCACAACTTCATTTAGGGAGTAGGATGTTTTGTAACCTTCGCTCTCAAACCAAATTCCTTGGTTTGCTTGGTGCTTTATTCTTTCTTCCGGTAGGGTTTCGGCAAAATCGGCCAAGGCAGCTCTTTCCCCGGTTTCCGCATTCACAAACTGAAGAATTCTTCCTGAGTTTGTTTCTACAGCTCCGTAATCGCCCTTTATAAAAGTTGCCCATTCCCAAGCTTGCGAGCCAACAAAGATGGCACCACCGATAATGGTAAGGAACATGTAAAGGATAACGCTTTTCTGTTTCATTTTATGACCTGCATCCACGGCCAATACCATGGTCACGGAAGACATAATCAAAATAAAGGTCATAAAGGCCACATAGTACATGGGGTAGTTTCCATGGAAAAAAGGCACGTGGGTAAATACCTCATCGGCAATTGGCCATAGCTCTATAAACTTAAATCTTGAGAAACCGTATGCCACCAAAAAACCAGAAAAGGTCAAGGCATCCGACATGATAAAAAACCACATCATCATTTTTCCATAGCTAGCGCCGAGGGGTTTATTTCCACCTCCCCAAACGCTGTCTTCCGTACCGGTACTTACCGTTGCATCCATATAAAAGGTCGTTTTATTAAAACTTTCACAAATTTACATTTTTTGATGTATTGTAAAAGACAAACTTGATTGAAAACTGCACCAATCAAAATTTATTTCACGAAATACATAAATAGAATTAGATATACCCAAATAAAATCCAGAAAATGCCAAAAAGTGGCCCCTAATTCCATCCCCAACATGTTCTCCGGGGTATATTTACTTCTGAGTTGTTGCACCAAAACCACCGAAAGCGATATTAATCCTGCCACGACGTGGGCAATGTGCACCGCCGCCAACAAAAAGACGTAGGACATTTTTATGTTGCTCGTGGGACCTGTAAAATAATAGCCATCTTCCAACATTTGGGAAAACCCTACAAATTGTAAGGATATAAATGTTATCCCGAGCACCAATGTGATGAGCAAAAATACTGTCCCGTTCTTTTGATTGTTTTTGGCTACGGCTTTTTTGGCCACGAAATAGGTGATACTGCTCAAGATAATCATGGCGGTACTGATGAAAAATGCACTGGGCAGCTCCAAATCGCTTACCCAATCTTCCCGTTTACTACTTACAATGTAGGCACTGGTCCAACCGGCAAAGCCCATAATCAAACTCACAATACCGAACCAGAGCATCATTTTTTTTGCCCGCCTGTTCTTTTCTTCCGCTGTTCCTTGGGTTAAATCCATTTTAGTTTATAAACTTATCTATTACGTACACTACTTGAATCAATGATATATAGGTGACACTGGCCAACATCAATTTTCTTGCTGATGGATTGTCTCTTTTTTCATATAGTTTGAAGGCGAAAAACAACATGACCAATCCAGACAACAATACAATTGCAGCTGCTGGAATGGAAAGGTGCAATCTTCCCGTAAACCCAAACACTGGAATTATGGAGATAACGATCATCCAGATGGTATATAGGATTATCTGAAGGGCCGTACCCTTATCCTTTTTGCCCGTAGGCAACATTTTAAAACCTGCTTGTTTGTAATCTTCATCCAACATCCAACCTAAGGCCCAAAAATGTGGGAACTGCCAAAAAAATTGGATCATGAACAACGTTCCTGGTTCAATGCCAAAATCATCGGTTGCCGCTACCCAACCCAACATAAAGGGTATGGCTCCTGGGAAAGCCCCAACAAATACCGCGAGTGGCGACTTTGTTTTTAAAGGCGTATAAACACTTGTGTACAAAAATATGGAGATGGCGCCGAACATGGCTGTTTTGGGGCTAAGTGCAAAAAGGGCCAACACTCCCAATACCGTTAAAAACACGGCAACGACCAAGGCAGTTTTTACCGACATTCTTCCCGAAGGAATCGGTCTGTTCTTGGTTCGCTTCATTAAAGCGTCCAAATCTTTTTCTATGATTTGATTGTACGCGTTTGACGCCCCTACCATGCAGTACCCCCCAAACATCAACAATAGCAAGGACACCACATCAATCTGATAGGCACCCAAAAAATAGCCCGCAACGGAGGAGAAAACCACACTAATGGCCAGTTTGGCCTTGGTAATCTCCTTAAAATCGGAAAATAATAAGGAAAAGGTATTGTTTTTTACGGAACCTACGGCAGATTTCATCCACATCTTTATTGGCTGGCAAAGATAACGCCAGTACGTATCTTTTGCAACCAAAGCTAAAGTTTTATGATTCTTGGAGTTAAATCCATAAAAAAAGCCCGAATGAAATTATCATTAGGGCTTCTCCATTCCTGCCTAGACAGGAATCATATAACTCTTATTACTGTAGCTTAAATGTAATTGGAATACTGAAAGGTACTTTTACGGGTCTACCTCTTTGCTTTCCAGGAGTCATTTTAGGCAATTTTTGGATAATTCTCATTGCCTCAGCTTCTAAGTTTTTATCCGGTCCGCGCATTCTAATGTTTCCGATACTTCCATCTTTCTGGATAACGAAAATTACGCTAACCCTACCTTGAACACCCATTTCTTGGGCTATTTCCGGGTAACGGAAATTTTTACGGATGTGCTGCTGCATCATTTCCTGAAAACATGCTTTTTTATCGCTTGCATTTTCACAACCTGGGAAAACGGGAACGTCCTCAATTACGGCAAAAGGAACGGAAATATCTTCTTCTACCTCTTCCACTACAACTTCCTCGACTTCGATTACCTCTTCCTCTTGGCTAGTTTCAGTAGACTCGATTACGGTCTCTTCCACTTCCTCTTCATCTTCTACGACCTCGATTACTTCGGGGGCAGCAGGTGGCGGTGGTGGTGGTGGAGTTTTGATCTGCTCGGTCATTGGCACTTCTTCGTCCAATTGATCTTCAACATTCATAGAAATGTCGTAGTCAGCTACTTTATCATATTTTTTCCACTCCATGGCACCGTAGACCAATGCCAAAACAGCTGCCAATCCTATAACAAAATATAGCGTACTGTTTCTTCCTACGTCTGCTTTCGGGTTCTTTTTTGGTTCCATCCTTTTTCTCCTTTTCTAAATTTAGTGTTTGCTAATTTAATTATTAATTGGTTAAATAAACAATTAAAATTTCCATTTTAACGGGTTTTTCTTGGAAAAAACCCACATAATAAGCCCAATTCCTGCAAATGCGCCCAATGCATTGGCCAAAAAATCGCCAATTTCGGCCATTCGATCAGTTGTGACCGCATACTGTAATACTTCAATAATCATACCATATACGATTGCCAAGCCCACAACAATTTTTGTGGTCTTGCCCAGTCCAAGGCCTCCCTTGGTTCTTTCCCGAAAACTCAAACAACCTACAAATCCGAAGACCATATAAAATATGAAGTGTGTGATTTTATCGGCATAGGGAATGTTCAGGTTACCTGTATCCAAGTCCATATCCGAAAAAGAAAATAAGCTGAGCATCGTAATGACGATCACCCAGCTTACAAACAATAAGGTATATTTATTTTTTTTAAGCACCTATCAATGCCTTGTAATCGTCGGCACTCATAAGGTCATCCACCTCGGAGGGCTCGCTTATTTTGATTTTTACCATCCAACCATCGCCATAAGGGTCGGAGTTTACTTTCTCGGGCTCATCTTCCAAAGCTTCATTAAACTCAATAATCTCCCCGCTCAAGGGCAAAAACAGATCGGAAACCGTTTTTACGGCTTCCACGGTTCCGAAAACCTCTTCTTTATCCAATGTTTCGTCCAAAGTCTCCACTTCTACATAAACTATATCCCCTAGTTCACTCTGGGCGAAATCCGTAATTCCAACGGTTGCGATATCCCCATCTATTTTGACCCACTCATGGTCTTTCGTGTACTTTAATCCTGATGGTATGTTCATTACTATATATTTGAATTAGTCAATGGACAAATGTAACAGATTGCGGAAAGCTTTTCAAAGAAACTTTGCGACAAAATGGAAGAAAAGCGGATAACCTTATGTATTAGTTTCCAAAGTTGTACCGCAACGTAAAGCCCGCATTGATGGTTGTTTGTGGAAATGCCGTGGAAACCGCGAATTCCGAGAAGGAATGATCATAGAAGAACAGCGCGTTCAAACTTTTGCTCAGGGCGTAATCGGCAGTGAACTTGATGGACATTAATTTTTGCCCCGAGGTGATTTGGTTGTTGTCGACATCCAAATTACGGATTATGGTAATGTTATCGCGCAGTGAAAGATCCGCTTTCAGGTTCAGGTCCCCTTTCAATCTGGTTTTCTCACCTCCAATGTTGGTTACGAATTTTACATCCTTAAAACGATAACCAAGCCCCAGGGTGTATTCGTTTCCGTTGATTTCCGTCAACAAATTGTTATCAAAACTCAAGGACAAGGTTCTACTGGTTCGCACTTCGGCCAAGAAGCTGAAGGAGTTCTGCATTTCAAAATCCACGCGCATCAACGGACTGAACTCATCCGTAAGCACCACGTTATTAATTAGTGTTTTGGGAAGCAAATCCCCATTTTCAGCATCAAAAGTGGTATTCTGACGTTCCAAGTTGGTCTGAAATGAATTGACACTGTATGCTGCACGGTACCCATGACTCAAGGAAAAACGCTTGAATTTCTTTTTAAACCATCGGTTGTTCATCAATCCTGTATACTTAATGTTCCAGTTGGGGATTGGAATATCACGGAAGGCATCCATATTTACACGTTCTACATCCTGTCCGGTGTAGGCAGCGAAGAATGCGGGAAGCAATACTTCCTGCTGTGTTTTACCATAACGCTCCGGGAAACCATCCTCATCCAATTCCCCTGGACTCTCGCCTCTATCGGATACCAATCTGTTGGCAATGGTTATTCTATTTTGTTTGAATTGTTCAAAAGTCTCTGAATCGAACTCGTCGCTTTTATTGAAGACCGTTCCGATCATTACCGTGGAGATACTAAAGTTGCCCATTTCATTGATCAGTCCATCCTGCCCGTTCATCCATGCTTCTGGACTATAACTTTCTTGGGAAGAACTCATATAATTTCTATCGGCACTCAAATCTATGGTCAAATCTTGGGTGGGCTGTGCCGTAGCGGTAATGTTCAATTGCTTGTTGGTGTTTTGCATAAACTGACGGCTATACTCGGGATAATCCGTCAACCATCCGTTACGTGCAGCTTCAAACCTCACATCGGCCTGACTTCCGAACACAAAGCCCAAAGTTGGGCGAGTTGTACCAATGAATCCAATGGATTGGGTATACCCTGGCAGTACGGTACCGCGGTTTTCGCTATAGTTTACGTTAACGCGCTTTACCATGGTAACAATATCCACCAAGGTATTGAAACCCTTACTTGTTTTTCTTGGTCCATCGGCAGCAGTTTCGCCATTTGCGGGATTACCCGCTTTATCCCTTCTGATTGCAGCTTGGTTTGCCGTTACTTTGCCATCACGCTTCTTTAGACCCAAAAAGTCATAAAAACGCTGCATGCTCATATTGGCCGTTAAATTATGGGTACTGGCGTTCTGGACGGTGTTAATGTCTTCGTTGGCTACCTCGCGCAATGCATCGCCCCCGCGTTGCCAATCAAAATTACTGGTGTAGGTGTACTGTGCATTTATAAAATTGAGGAAGGGTATCTTGCTAAAGGGCAGTTCGTAGTTCAACTGCATTTGCTGTGCATGTCTGTTTGGCTCGCCTATATCAAAAAACCCATCCCAAAGATCAAGCGCATCGTTTATACCGGAATCGGGATTTTCATCCACATTAAAATAATTGCGGACAATATTATTGTTGGACGCGGTCAGATTCAACCGCAACGATTTTGTAATGCTATAATTGAGGGCATATTGCCAGTTGAACAAGTAATTTCGTTGTTGCAGCAATGGCAATTCCAACGCATCTACGCCAGGCTCCAGCACATCCCGATATCGCTGTTGGTTAAAAGACCGGTTGTAATTTGCATTTACGGAAAGACTTGTTGGCAGTGCATTAAAGTTCAAGTCCTTTAACCATTGCCAATATTTGCCCGTAAGCATGGAATCCTTTTTGGCAAAAGGTGCCACGGGAGCAGGTTTAAAGTTGTGGTTGTACACAAATCCGGTGGAAACATTCTGGTCACGAAGTTCCGCAATCTCAAAATCCCTGTGATCTGTTTCGTTATAGGAGTAATTAAAAGTAAGGTTTTCCACATCGAAGAAGTTTTCCTCGGCTTCCTCTCCCCTATTTTTCCGTACACCGATCAAGTTGATACTGGTTCGTTTCGTATAATCTTCGGCCTGCTCTTCTATATCCTCTGCCTCTTCTGCCGTTGAAGCCGCTGCAACCCTATCATCCAATCTTAAGTCGTCATAAACGGGGTCGAACTCTGGAGTAATGAGTGTTTCGGATATCCCATAATTGAACGGCAATTGCAGGTTCCATTTCTTTGGAAACAACTGCCCCACATTTACATTGGTCACCACATCGTAAGAAATGGCATCTTCCAAGGAACGCTCCGTAGGAGTTTGGTCAATGGAACCAAAGCCCGATGTGCTTCTGCTTCCTGTTGCCGTCACATTGGCAAAATCGGCCATGTTGGCGTCCAAAGCAGCGGTAGCGGCCCACCCTCCATTATTTTCAAGACCTGCCAAACGAAGCTCATTGAACCATACTTCCCCACGGGCCGGAATATCATCAATGTTTTTAATACCGACCATCATGCCACGAATACTGCCCAAAGATGGATTACCACGAATACCGATACGAACGGTGCCCGGGGTTCTTGGGGCAAACCCATCCACTGGCACGGCCTCACCGTCCACAATTTCGTAGTATTTGATTTCGTCCAAGGTCTGATCGGATATTCCTTTGGATTTAACTTTGCCCAAATCGCTCAATGCGACGTCAATTTCATTTACATCGGGCCAAATTTCATCTGCGGATGAAGCCCCAAATGGGGTAAATTGAAGCGGTAGCTCTATTTGATAGAAGTTTTCGGAGAAATCGGTACCGATTCTCAGAAAACCGACCAGTGGTGTATCACTATCTGAATAATCGGTATTGAATATTTTTTCGGCGTGCATGAACATTTTAAGGCGTTCGTACTGTCGTACATCAACATTTACATTTTTGAACACTCCTCGGGAATCCTGAGACTCCAAATTTTCCACAACAAAGGACAAGGATTGCTCATTCTGGCGGATAATGGTATTGTTATTGTTCAATTGTTCCCGCACAACACCAGGGGGCAATACATAAGGTATGGGTTGCCTTCCGTAGTTTTCTTCAATATTCACGGTATTCACATCGATTACCGTGGCATCATCCGAAGGATCGTTGTCCACATTGGGCTGTAAGGAGTTGGTATAGGTCCTCCAATCACCACGCACCAAATCCAAGGTTGCAAAACGCAGTACCACATCATCCGAAAATCCGGTAAGGTACATCCTCATAAAGCTAATGGATCTAAAATCCGAGATTCCACCTATGGCATCGGTAAAATCGCTCAATGGTATTTTATATTGTATCCACCTACGGTTCAATTGTGTTCCGTTGGGCAGTGTCGGGGTTTGCCCTTGGCGTATATCCGTTACATATTTGTCGTCGATGGTAGTGTTGGGTTTTATCTGAATACGGTATTCGTAGTAGCTGTTCACCGTGTTCATGGTCAAATCCCGGTCAATATCCTCCACATCGGGCAAAGTTGTGGAACCTCTATTGGTATTTGTTACGGAAACCGGGGAATTCCCTTGCGTATTGTTAAAGTCAAAATAACGGTCCAAGATGCCACCTTCCCTATCCAAGTAATATTGATAGTTATCCAAAGCAGGGTCTTCCGCCGGACCATTATAAATTGCAGCCTCTTGGGCGTCACCGTAGCCATCCAGACCAAGGTCTTGAGCTGTTCTGTTGGCCTCATCGGCATCAAAGGCATACACCAAAGATTGGGTCGATGGCACTTGGCCCCAAGCGGTTTCCCTTGGCACTTCGTTGTTCGTGCTTGCGGGAAGTCCGTTTTCATATTGCTTACGACCATCTTTTAAAATGTCCTCGGAGATATTGCCCAAATTAAGCACCAATTCTCCTGCATTGGCATCGGTTGTTTCTCCATCAATATAGGGGTCCAACACCCAAAACTGGACAAATTCCACATTGGATTGCTCAAAGTTGGTACTGCTCAAGGGTCTCATAATACCGCCCCACTTGGCATCTGGGGTTTCGGATTCAAAACTTGGATTGGCATTGTAGGGCCCTTTTTCGTTTGGGTAATACACAATATCCAGTGTGCTTTGCACCTGCGTTTGCCCTTGGGCAATATCGGTTTCGGTAAACACCTCATCAATAAACACCCTACGGGTGGAGTTCAGGGAAATATCGTTGTCCGACAAGCCTGATGGCCTCTGATTGGTATAGAAAATAGGGTCTATGGTGTACCACGCCATTTTTGCACGCTCGTAGCCTACATCAATTCCCGTTCTATCATCCATAAACTCAACTGGCGGACTGGCCAAGGTCCATCCCAAAGAGGAGCGGATATCGATCAAGGCCTGTGCTCCTTCAAAATCATCCAGGTAGGTGGTGGTTTCACCCCTAAAATCCGCGTTTTTTGGTGAATTGGGCCGCAAAAAGGCCACTTCGCCCCTCAACGAGAGGTTGGAGGGCACATCGGTATCAATATTTGGCAATTTGTTTGCCAATCTGGTCAAAAAAGGGATTTCGGTACTGAAGTTTCCATTAAGTCCGAAAATGGTATTGTTAACAGGTTCTATCCCGTAATTTGATTTTTGGGTAAGGGGACGCTCGTTCAAGTTGAGCAAGGTACCGCCCAAAACAAATTTATCGTTGAACTTATGTTCTACATTGACCCCCGCAAATCGACGTGTTTGTTGCCCAAATACGGCATTGTTCTCTACAGAAATATTGATGGGGGTATTGGATGCCTCTAAGCTTGGGTCCAAAAGTTGCACCGTTCCCGCTTGATAGTTCACCGTATAATCAATGCCTTCTTGCAATTGACGCCCCCCTGCGGTAACAGTAACGGAACCTTGTGGCACATTAAAAGCCCCGATGGGAATACCATTATTGGATTGGGAGGTGTACCTTCCCTTTATCTGAAAGCGGTTTTTTTCGGCATTCTGCAACGAAGCCGCCTTGGTTTTTGCGTACATGTTGCGGAATACGTAACGCCTTTGGTTGGGGTTGTACCCTTGGTCGTTATCCACATCGTAAACCCCACCTCCCAATTTCTCAAAAAGGTATTCCCCAAAGGGTTCGACCTTTGTAAAAATAATCCGTCCGGATTGTGAGTCAACAGTGATTCCTTCCACATAGTCAAAAAATCCATCCCCGCCCGGTTGTACATCATTATAGGTGTTCAAACGGTCTAAATTGAACACATTGAGCAATATCTGGTCTTCCAAGCCCGAGGGCCAACCTGCATTGGGGTCTACCGGCGTAATATAGTTTCGTGGTGTTGGGTCGGAATAAAGGATGTTCAACTTAAAATCCTCTTGGTTCAATTGATATGCCCCGGTTGAGTAGATGTTTTTCATCATCAAATCCCAAATAGGGTCCTCCACATTGGTAATGTTGCTTTTCAGTAATTTTAAGACCAATGAATTATTTTCGACAAAACTTGTGTTGGCCGAAACCGATGTCGCATCAACCCCACCATTGGCAAATTCGCCCACCTGATAAACCTCGCCATTGTACGTATACTGAAAAGCCACACCCAGTACCTCATCATTGCTCAAGCTCTGGCTCAGGGAGATATATCCCAATTGGGAATCGAACTCATAATCCCTTCCCGCCTCCAATTTTCTGGCATTTTCAAGAATCGCATAATCAAAACCTTGGTTTACGGTATATCCCGGAACATTGAATCCGGAATCCACCGTAGCGATATCTCGAATGGATTGTGTCAGCGCCCCGCTTCCGATTTGATTGGGATCATAGGCATTGGCCCCGTTCTGAGGAAGCCCACTTGCCACAGCAGAAGGATTAAAAAACCCTGCCGGGTCACCATTGTTGGCCCCAATTCGGGTATTATCCGAAATGGCCTCTCCCAAATCCTGAATGGCCACAACATTTCTAACATTTTGTGTTTGCTGGTTTCGGTTGGTCACCCAAACCTCCAAACGGGTAATTTGCACTTGCGTTTGTATAAAGGGATAAAATTCCAATGCACGATCATAATTATCGCGAAAATAATGGGCCAGGAAAAAGTGCCTGTCCTCATCGTAATCCAATGCGGTCAGGGAAAACTCGTTTACAGTACCCCCACCTTGGGCAACTACGGTATTGTTTTGTGATCGTTGTTCGGAAAAAACAGCGGTAACCGTTGTTTTTCCAAACTGGAGTTGTGTTTTTACCCCGAACAAACTCTGTGCGCCCGTAATCAAAGAACTGTTAAGGGGCATACTTACGTTACCTACTTCAATTTTTTGAAGAATATCATCCTCGGTCGGGCTATAATCGAGTTTTACCAAATTCTGGAAATCGAATGTGGCTTCGGTGTCATAATTTGCAGTTACCTGAAGACGCTCGCCCACTTTTCCCAATAAACTCAAACTGATGCGTTGGTCAAAATCAAAAGAAAGATTGGTTCTGTTCCTGGGGGATAGGGCAGGGTTGTCATTTTTTTGCCATAAAATCCCCAAATCCATGGCAACCGACCCTTGTGGGATCACCTCAATGCTGTTCCCTCCAAAAATGGTCTCAAAAAAGTTGCTGTTCACATAAAAGTTGGGCAACAAGTTTCTTCTTGCCTCTTCACTTCCTTCTTTCTTCCCTGCATAGGCATCTGCCTTTTGCTTAAAGTAGGATTTCATCTGCTCCTTTTCAACAAGGTCGTAATATTGTTCCGGGGTAAGGATTACAGGATAGTTCACGTTAAAATCCCCTATGCTTTCCCTGTAAACGTACGTATTGGTTTTGGGGTCGTAGGTGTATTTTGCAACAATGCTATCGGGGTTTTCCATGATAAGACGGCCAAGCTCAACTCCCGTCTTGACAGAATCCTGAGCCTGCTCGTTGGTTTCCTGTGCCATCAGATTGGTTATGGACAGCAAACAAACAACAAAGAATATGTACTTAAAGCGCGTTGGTTTAAGTATTGGTTTTGCCCCTTTTTTCAAACTAGTTACAAATTTTTCAGCGCCAGTTTAATAATGTTCTCTACGCTTAGCGAAGTATCTTGGGAAACTACCTTGTCCACCACCTTTTCAGATTGCTTTCTGGTAAAACCAAGAACCTCTAATGCAGATAACGCTTCTTCTTTATTTGTATTGTTTGATTGTTGTGAAACTTCGCCCATGTCGTAGACTTTTAAAATCTTGTCTTTAAGATCCAAGATTACACGCTGGGCCGTTTTGGCGCCAATCCCTTTAACGGACTGGATTGTGGGCACATCCCCATTGGCTATGGCATCCCTTACATCGGACGGTGAAAGCGAGGATAACATGGTGCGCGCAGTACTGGCACCAACCCCTGAAACCGATATCAATAAACGGAACACTTCGCGCTCCGCTCGCTCCGCAAAACCGAACAGGGTATGGGAATCTTCCTTTACCAATAAGTCGGTATAAATAAATATGTTTTCCTCATCCGGAAGCAGGGAAAAGGTGTGCAACGAAATGTTTAAAAAATACCCAACCCCATTGCACTCCACAATGGCATAGGTTGGATTTTTCTCTACTAGTTTTCCTTTTAAATGGGTAATCATTTTTCAACCACGGTTTTTGGTTATTCCCCTTGCATTTTCGCTATTTTTCTTTTCTCTCGTTCTTGGGCATCTATAACGGCCACCGCAGCCATGTTCACCATTTCGTCCACACTGGCTCCCAACTGTAAAATATGGGCAGCTCTTGTAAGCCCAACCATAATTGGCCCGATGGAATCGGCATTGTTGAGACCTTTCAACAATTTGTAAGTGATATTGGCGGATTCCAAGTTAGGAAAAACCAACGTATTCACTTTTTTACCCGATATTTTGGAGAACGGGAAGTTTTTGCTGCTCATCTCGGGATCTAATGCAAAGTCGGTCTGAATCTCTCCATCGACCACCAAATCCGGGTTTCTTTCGTGCAAGATTCTCACTGCCTCCCTCACTTTCTGTGCATTCGGGTGGCTGGATGAACCAAAGTTGGCGTAAGAAAGCAATGCCATTACTGGATTAAAACCAAAGGTCTTGGCTACATTGGCCGTCATTTGGGCAATTTCCGCCAACTCTTCGGCATTGGGATCAATATTGATGGAGGTATCGGCCAAAAAGAGGGGCCCTCTGTCGGTTATCATAATATTTACCGTACTCGCATTTTTCACATTTTTGGCACGCCCCAATACTTCAAAAACAGGACGAAGCACTTTGGGGTAAGATCTTGAGTAACCGGAGATCATACCATCGGCATCCCCTTCCTTGAGCATCATGGCGCCAAAATAATTACGTTTGCCCATGTTTACCCGAGCACTGTACTTGGTCTCGCCCTTTCTTTTTCTCAGTTCCCAAAGTTTCAAGGCATATTGGGTCCTCATCTCACTGAATTCATCGGAGCGAGGGTCTATAATGGGAACTTCAGCGTCAAATTCGAGTTCCGCCTTTAAATTTTCTATGGTTTCCTTATTTCCTAAAAGGATCGGGATACCTATACCCTCATCATGCACAATTTGGGCAGCCTTCATTACGTCCAAAAGTTCAGCTTCAGCAAAAACAATGCGTTTTGGATTCACTTTGGCCCTATTGTGAAGCAACCGGACAACTTTGTTGTCATTACCCGATCTTTGGTAGAGTTCCTCTTCATACTTTGCCCAATCTTGTATGGGGAATTTCGCCACGCCACTGTCCATGGCCGCTTTGGCCACAGCAGGTGGAATTTTGGTGATCAAACGGGGATCAAATGGTTTTGGAATGATGTAATCACGTCCAAAGGTCAACCTAGTGGCATCGTAAGCGATATTTACCTGTTCCGGCACGGGTTCACGGGTCAAATCGGCCAAGGCCCTTACTGCGGCCATCTTCATTTCCTCGTTGATCTTGGTTGCCCGCACATCCAAAGCCCCTCTAAAAATAAAAGGAAAGCCCAACACATTGTTCACCTGGTTAGGGTGGTCGGAACGGCCTGTTGCCATAATAATGTCATCCCTGGTCTTCATGGCCAAATCGTACTCAATCTCGGGATTAGGATTTGCCATGGCAAAGACAATGGGATTTTCGGCCATGGAATTCAGCATTTGCGGGGAAACAATATCGGCAATGGAAAGTCCAATGAACACATCGGAATCTTTCATAGCCTCCTCCAAGGTATCTATCTTCCTATCGGTGGCAAACTCTTTTTTCTCCTCGCTCAGGGTTTCCCTATCACTTCGGATCACTCCCTTACTGTCCAGCATTACAATATTCTCTGTCCTGGCCCCAAAGGCTTTGTAGAGCTTTGTACAGGAAACCGCCGCCGCTCCCGCTCCACTTACTACAATTTTAACTTCTTCAATTCTTTTTTCGGCAATCTCCAAGGCATTCAGCAAAGCGGCGGCGGAAATGATCGCGGTCCCGTGCTGATCATCGTGCATTACGGGAATATCGAGTTCTTCTTTCAACCTACGTTCAATCTCGAATGCTTCGGGAGCCTTGATATCTTCCAAATTGATGCCCCCGAATGTTGGGGCAATCGTCTTAACGGTCTCTATGAACCTATCCACATCCTTGGTATCCAGTTCAATATCAATCCCGTCGATGTCGGCAAAGATCTTGAAAAGCAAGCTCTTCCCTTCCATAACGGGTTTAGAGGCTTCCGGCCCAATATCCCCCAAGCCCAAAACTGCGGTTCCGTTGGAGATTATGGCAACTATATTGCCTTTTGCGGTGTACTTGTACACATCGTCCTTGTTCTTTTCAATCTCCAAACAAGGTTCGGCCACCCCCGGGGAATAAGCCAATGCCAGGTCCCTTTGCGTAGAATAGGGTTTTGTTGGTACAATCTTGATCTTGCCCGGTTGTGGTTTTGCGTGGTAGAGTAACGCTTCCCTTCTTTGTTTTTCCTTGCTCATATTGTCGAAAATGAATGGGTAAAGTTAGGGTATTCCAAGGTTTTATAGGAAGATCTATGGCAATCAATTTTTTATTGGTGCTTTATGTACAAAACGAACGGTTTTTCAATTCGTTGATTCTGTTTTCAATATAAATATGAGCAAAGGATAAAATGAAGGTGTTCGTTTATTTTTTTAAGAAATCGACATTGCGTTTAAGGCCGGACAGTTTTGTTCTTTTTACCGCTGATTTTTTGAAGATTTTTTTAAAGACATCCTCTGTAATCTCTTCCCAGTCCTTTTTGGTGAAGGCCAATAATTCTGGGTTTGGATTAAAAAGAGGTTCGCTATGGGATTTGGAAAAGCGGTTCCATGGACACACATCTTGGCAAACATCGCAACCAAACATCCAATCATCCAATTTACCATCAAATTCGGAGGGGATTTCGTTCTTTAGTTCAATGGTCAGGTACGATATGCATTTGCTGCCATCCACCACATAGGGTTGCACAATGGCATCGGTTGGGCAAGCATCCATACAAGCAGTGCAGGTGCCGCAGTGGTCGGTTACGGGGGTATCGTATTCCAGGTCCAGGTCCACGATCAGTTCAGCTATAAAATAAAAGGAGCCTACTTGCTGGGTAAGCAGATTGCTGTGCTTACCAATCCACCCCAGACCACTTTTTGCGGCCCATGCTTTGTCCAGTACAGGCGCAGAATCCACAAAGGCCCGCCCATGCACCTCCCCGATTTCTTCTTGAATAAAGTGGAGCAGGCTTTTGAGTTTGTCCTTTATCACAAAGTGATAATCCATGCCATAGGCATATTTGGAAATTTTGTAGGAATCCGGATTTTGCTCTTCGGATGGGTAATAATTCAGCAATAGGGAAATAACGGATTTGGAACCCTCTACCAATTTTGTTGGATCAAGCCGTTTGTCAAAATAGTTTTCCATATACTGCATTTCGCCATGCATGTTCTGGTTGAGCCATTTCTCCAAACGGGGCGCTTCTTCTTCCAAAAATTCGGCCTTCGAAACACCGCACGACAAAAAACCGAGGCGCTTGGCTTCGGTTTTTATTAGTTCTGTATTTTTTTTCCTGTTAGGCATGTCCTTGTCTATGCAGGGAACGAATTTAACGGATTAATATCAATTTGCCGTTTTGGGACCTATATCCGAGCCTGTTTCCTTAATTGGGGTAACGGGAAACCACCTTGTCGACCCATCCGGTATTCGCTGCCCAGCACAAACAATATACCTTATCGTCCACCACATAACTGTTCAAGCATTCAAAATCCGGCATTTTTTCAAGGACGGAGCAGGATTTTTGGAGATTCCCTTGAGCCCATCTTGGGTGAGTTGGCCCGCATTTGGGATATCCCTCTCGATCAAATAGGCTTTTAATACACACTTGGGCTTGGTCGGATATTATATGTAAATACTCTTTTAAAAATGAAAAACCGAGGTGGTCTTCCCTCGGTCTTTGTCCACTAAAGACAAATTGATCACTGAGCTTCCTTAATATAGCCCCAGCCTTGTTTTTGCTTTATGACCAACTCATAAATGCCATCGGGCACGGAACCTACTCCGGGAATGAGGTCGTCCATGGTCATTTTATGCTTTTTCATGGTCTGTTCACAAATCACTATGGACACATTGTCCCTATTGACTATAGTTGACAAGGTTTCACCGGCCACAGATGACTTTTTATCCACCATTTTAAAGGCGCCACTGTAAACCACCAATTCAAACTCCGATTCTGGATAGGCTTCGGCCATTAATCTTAAATGCTTGGCCGCTGTTCTATGCACATCGGGATTACTGCTGGTTACATCAAATACTACTTTGATGGGTTCGTTTTGTGCCAAAATCAATCCTGACACCATCATCACTAAAAATAAAAGTATGTTTTTCATCTTTTAAATCGTATTTCCTGCAAAAATGTATCCACAGCCTTCCTCTTGGGCCCTGCCCAGTGCCCAAACGCCAGAGGGGACAATCTGAATTTCGGGCAGAACAGCTGCTTTCCACTCTTCGTAAACTTCATTGGGATCCCTGTCCATTTGTTGTGCAACTGCGCCACTGTATACATTTAGCGCCAGATTGCACACGCAGAACATAGCCCCTCTATCCATCAGATCTTTGATTCCTTGAATGACCGGCAGCGGAAAATCACCCTCCTGTGGTTCGTAGTATGGATTGCGATCGTATACTGTACCATCGGCTTTTTTTACATGGAACATTTCACCCAGTGGGTATGCTTTCCAAAGATCATCGTGCAAAGCAAATGGAATGGCGTCATGCCTTAGAACGGTCATCGCCGTAATTTCATCATCGGTCGATCCCATTTCATTGTTTGATAGGTAATAGGCCCAGTTCCATATAATGGGAAAGCCGCTGTGTGGATACGAGCCATCATAAACAATACGGTGTTTCCCTTTTATTGATTTCATCCAAGCCTCGGCATCATTCATTTCTAAATGTGTAAAATCCGTCATTCCCGCAAAAGCAGGATTGGTAAAAGCCGACAATGTGGATGCCGTGGCACCCAGCATCATCGCTCCCATAAAATTCCGTCTTGATCTTGTTGTTTTCATTGTTACTAGTGTTTATTTGGATTTACTTAATTGATATTCTTTTTGGTAATACTCCATAATAGGCTGGAAAGGTCCTAACTGATGTTGTTCTTCAGAAAAAGGGTCCAAGTAGGGACCATAGGGAGTGGATACGGGCTTTTTGACCAAGTCTGGAAAGTCTGCCGCCCTATTGGGCTTTGTTGGTCGGAGTTTTTGGTTGATGTAACCTGCTACATCATAGGCCTCTTCATCGGTAAGTATGGGGTTGTCAAAGGTGACACCAAAAGGCATATTGCCCTTTATAAACTGGGCCGCAGTGATAACGCGGGTCATTCCGGCACCGTTATTGTAAGAATCGCCCCCCCATAAAGGAGGGTATAGGTATTGATCGTTTTCCGCCAAAAGCTGTCCTTGACCATCAGCACCATGGCATTCTACACAGGTATTTTCAAAAACCCTTTGCCCATGGACTAGATCAACGGCTCTATTGGGGATTTCAACTTTTAAAAAGCCTTGCCCTTCTATTTTACCGTTTGATGGAGCTGCTCTGCCCAACCAATCCATATAAGCAACAAGAGCTTGCATTTCAACGCTGGATTCCGGCATTGTCCTGCCATTCATGCTTCGTTCCATACATCCATTGATGCGTTCCTCAATGGTTCCCATTTTGTTTTCGCGCCCGCGAAACTGGGGAAAGCGTTTAACGACTCCGATCAAAGGAGCTGCATAGGGCTTGGTGCCGCCGTTTAAATGACAACTGGCACAGGCCAAATTATTTCGTGCAAATGCTTTTGAAGAATCCTTTTGTTTGGGGCCAATATGAAGCGATGTATTCCTGAAAATATCGAAACCCAACTTGATTTCTTCGTTTTTTCCGGAAAATGGAAGATTGTTCACATCATAGTCCATGTAATACACATCGTCGGGGAACTCCACGTAATGATTATTCGCTCCGAATCCAAACCCTGCCATAAGAACGGCAAATGCCAAAACAATGATCAACCCCATACAAATACCGATTTGCATGCACAACCTTCTTATTTGTAGAGATAAGGATTGGAAATCTCCCTTTTCGGGGACATTGTTTTTCTTAGAATGTTTCTTCATGGTTCCCTATAATTTCACCACTAGCATACAGCTTTAATGGTAAATATTTGGGAAGTTCAGTGTATATGATCAGTGGTTATATTGGGCAGGACCATCTATCCAAAAAAAATAAAGCCCTTATAATCAAAGAAGCCTATTAAAGTACAAAAAGTTATGGTATAACAGTTTCTTTTCACCAAGAATTTTTTGTAGGTAAAAGGGGTTAAAACAAACCTCCCTCAGTACCGCCCTTTACCTTTCCCAAATGGGTATAGGCGAGCTCGGTTACTTCACGGCCCCTTGGGGTGCGCATAATAAACCCTTGTTGAATCAGAAAGGGTTCGTACACTTCTTCCAAGGTTTCCGCACTTTCGGACACCGCCGTGGCAAGTGTAGTGATTCCTACAGGGCCTCCCTTGAACTTATCGATAATGGTCGTCAATATCTTGTTGTCCATTTCATCCAGACCATGGGCATCCACATTGAGGGCTTTTAGCCCGAATTGTGAGATTTCAAGGTCAATGTTTCCATTGCCCTTTATTTGGGCAAAATCCCGAACCCTGCGCAGTAGTGCGTTGCATATTCTGGGAGTTCCCCTGCTTCGTCCTGCAATCTCTATGGCTGCATCGTTTGTAATGGGTACCTGAAGTATTTCCGCACTACGTTCCACAATGGTGGACAACAGCTCGGTGTTGTAATATTCCAACCGGCTCTGAATTCCGAATCTTGCCCGCATGGGCGCGGTAAGCAATCCAGACCTAGTGGTGGCCCCTATCAAGGTAAACGGACTAAGGTTAATCTGGACGGTTCGGGCGTTGGGGCCCGATTCGATCATAATGTCGATCTTATAATCTTCCATGGCGGAATACAGATATTCCTCCACAATGGGACTCAACCTATGGATCTCATCAATAAAAAGGACGTCGCGTTCTTCCAGGTTGGTCAACAGTCCGGCCAAATCTCCCGGTTTGTCCAAAACAGGGCCAGAGGTAACTTTAATGTTCACACCAAGTTCGTTGGCCAAAATATGGGCCAAGGTGGTCTTTCCAAGCCCTGGAGGACCATGAAAAAGTGTATGATCCAAGGCTTCGCCCCTTAGGTTGGCCGCTTGCACAAAAATCTTGAGGTTTTCCAATACCCGGGCCTGCCCGGTAAAGTCATCAAAACTAACGGGCCGTAGAGCTCTTTCTATATCGAATTCTTCCGGGGAAAGATTTTCACCTGTTGGATCTAAATTCTCGTTCATAGTTCAACAAATATAACTGAAAACCCTATCCACCTAAAACCATATCCACAAAAATACCCGTAGGGATGGAACTTAAAAATCTAAACCTTACCTTGGAAAGGTATAATTGCATCAACACAACTTTATATGATTGCCACAGATTATTCCATAGGAATCTTACAATACATCCCTTTTTTCTATGTGATTTGGTCCGATGATTTGCTATCTGCTTCAGAAATCTCGGTCGTACAAAAAGTGATCCAACTGGATACATCTTTGAATGCGGATGAAAAACATCAATTACAGAGATGGTTAAAAAGAGATGCCCCTCCTTTTGATGATGAAATCAAGAACTGGAAACAGACCATTGCCAATTCCAAGGTAAAATTGATCGAAAGCGACACCTACCCGCTTTCTTCCCTTAGCCAACGCTTGGTCAATGGTGAAAATCTGAACGATCATTTAAAACATATTGAAGTCCATTTGGGCATTCAGCCCAATCACTACAATCATTTGTTTGATGTGGAAGTAGTACATGAAAAAACTTCCGATGAATATGAGGCCAACATTCTGGATGAAATTTTAAAGGGAGAACATGCTAATGTGGTTGATGATTTCAGGTGTTTTTTGGACAAGCCCGATTTTTCATGGCAGGTTTTAAGACACAAAGAAGATTTTAGGAACAGGGTTTTGCATCAAGTCCAGCTTTTGGGGGAAGCAGGGTATGGCGCCTTGGCCTACCCAGCTGAATATGGCGGAACCGGGAACATGCCTGCCTATGCGGCTATTTTTGAGCACTTAATGTTTGTGGATGGTAGTTTGGCCGTAAAATTTGGGGTGCAATTTGGTCTTTTTGGAGGAAGCATCCAGAAACTGGGCACAAAAAAACATCACGATCAATACTTGGCCCAAGCCGGGGAAACCAAGTTATTGGGCTGCTTTGCCATGACAGAAACCGGGCACGGCTCCAATGTGCGTGGCATTAAAACCACCGCTACGTTTGAAAAATCTTCCGATTCGATTATTATACACACGCCCGGAAAAAATGACAACAAAGAATACATTGGCAATGCCTTACATTCCAAAATGGCCACCGTTTTCGCCCAATTGATCGTAAATGGCAAAAATGAAGGCGTTCACGCCATTTTGGTTCCACTCAGAAATGAAAACCATGATACTTTGAAAGGCATTACCGTTGAGGACAATGGGTACAAGTTGGGGTTAAATGGCGTTGATAATGGAAAAATCTGGTTCAACAACGTAAAGGTGTCGAGACAAAACCTGCTTGACAAATACGGGGAAATACGGGATGACGGTACTTACTTTTCCTCCATTAAAAATCCGAACAAGCGATTTTTCACCATGCTGGGAACATTGGTCGGCGGACGCATTTGTGTGGCCCGTGGCGCCCTTGGAGGTAGCAAAATGGCCTTGTCCATCGCTGTAAAGTACGCCCTGGACCGCAGGCAGTTCAATGATAATGTAAAGGTTCAAGAAGATTTGATCATGGACTATCCCACGCATCAACTAAGGCTTACTCCGGCGATTGCTGGCGCTTATGTGTACCATTTTACCCTGGAAGAGATGATGAAGCGTTACAGTGATGATTCCCAACCCGATAAAAGAAAAATTGAAACCCAAGTGGCGGGTTTAAAATCCATTATAACCTGGTTTGCCAATGAAACCATCCAAGAATGTCGAGAGGCATGCGGTGGGAAAGGGTATTTATTGGAGAACCGAATTGCCGATTTAAAAGGCGACGTGGATATTTTTACCACATTTGAAGGTGACAACACCGTATTACTGCAACTGGCGGCCAAGGGCATTCTTTCCGATTTTAGGGCCGAATTCAACAGTGCAGGTTTTGCATCGGTATTAAAACTTTTGCAGACACAGCTTTCGGATAAACTGACAGCCATTAATCCGTTGTACTCCAACAAAGTTGATGCGAAGCATCTGTACAATCCAAAGTTTCACAAGCACGCTTTTGACTATCGTACCCGAAGATTGACCTATAGCTTGGCGATGCGGATTCGAAACTATATAAAAAAAGGGATTCCTTCCTATCAAGCTTTCTTAAAGGTACAGACCCATTTATTGGCTTTGGGAAAAGCCTACAGTGTGGAATTGGCTTACAACATCTTCTGTGATCACTATCAACAACTGGAAGATTTAAAATACCGTGCATTACTGGAGAAGGTAGGGTGTCTCTATGCACTCGATCAAATTAACCAGGATGCCAAATGGTTTTTGGAACAGGGGTATATAGGCGGAACAAAATCAAAAGCGATCCGACAACGGGTAGAGAGGTTATCAACTGAGCTCAGACCGCATATCGAAGTCTTGGTGGATGGTTTTGGCATTCCAGAACATTGCCTAACCGCCCCGATCACAAAGTAATTTTTATTCTTCCTTTTTGATTAGTTGGGAGGTATTCAAAAACTCCGATATGGTAATTTTTGGGGTTCCATAAAGGTATATTCCGGAATTTCCCGTGGCGTTGATATTAATATCGCCAAATGCATACACCCTGGCATTGGCATTTCCGGCAATCGTAAGTGTACAGGAGCCTATTTGCATACCTTCGCCCCTGTACTTGGCAGATTGCAGTAAATTTACCTGTAATCGTTCGGATGTGCCCTCCATGGTCAAGGAGGAATTGCCCTCGAGATCCAATGCTCCAGTATTGAGTTGGGCATAAACATAGGCTTGGGCCCTTTTGTTCAGGTCAATGTTCAAAGAATCTACTTCCACATGAAAATCCCCGCTGCTCGTATCTTCCAGATTTATATCCATTACTGCAGCATTGGCCTTTATGTCGAATTTGGTGTTGTTGAACCCATCCACAAACAATTCGTTGGATTGAATTACATCCTTGGAGAGAATACTGCCATTTTTTAAGGTGATTGCCTGCAGTTCGGTATAGTTAACGGTTATTTGCAATTCTTTTCTGGCCGTAATATTGTAATAAGAACTGATTACCAAAGTTCCATCTTCCACTTCAAATTTTAGTATGTCGACCAAATTATCATCCGCGATAAGGTGATATCCTGGACCCAATGCTCTATTGAGTGTGATTTCAAGGTCATCATTTAACATAATGGCAGTAAAGGGCGGAAGTTCCTCGCTTATTTCAGTAACGATTCTACTGCCTTTTATTTTGGGTTTACGTTGGGCAATGGAAAGTATCGGGGTCAATATCAACAGTAGGATTAGTAACTTTTTCATGACGGTTCTCTTTTTGATGAAGGGAAATGCTTTTTAAAGATATGCAATTCACTTCAAAATCTATTCCAACAAAAAAAGCCCATCCAAAAACGGACGGGCCTTCTCACTAATATAAATGTATTCTTAATGGTTGAGTTCTTCTTCGTTCTCTTGAAGTGGAACGTTTTGGGGAACAAAATCCTGTCCTGCAATAATGTACTCTCCATTTTCGTATGTTTTACTGTAATCGTAGGCCCATCGGTAAACGTGTGGAATTTCACCCGGCCAGTTTCCGTGGATGTGTTCCTGTGGCGTTGTCCACTCCAATGTGTTGGAGCCCCATGGGTTAACGGGTCCTTTTTTACCGTAGAAAATACTTGAGATAAAGTTGTAAACGAATATCAGCTGCGCCAAACCTGCAATGAGTGCAAATACGGTCATCAATACTTGGACGTTTGTCAACTCATCGAACATTGGGAATGCCGTATTCTCGTAGTAACGACGTGGCACACCTGCCATTCCCACAAAGTGCATGGGGAAGAATACCCCGTAGGCACATACTGCGGTAATCCAAAAGTGGACATAACCCAAGTTCTTGTTCATCATTCGTCCTTGGAACATTTTCGGGAACCAGTGATAAATACCAGCGAACATACCATACAAGGCCGAAATACCCATTACCAAGTGGAAGTGAGCTACAACGAAGTAGGTATCGTGAACGTTGATATCCAAAGTGCTATCTCCCAAAATAATACCTGTAAGACCGCCTGTGATAAAGGTTGATACCAATCCAATGGAGAACAACATTGCAGGGTTCAACTGCAGGTTGCCCTTCCAGAGGGTCGTGATATAGTTAAATGCTTTTACTGCTGAAGGGATCGCAATCAAAAGGGTTGTAAATGTAAATACAGATCCCAAAAATGGATTCATACCGGACACGAACATGTGGTGACCCCATACAATAGTGGATAGGAATGCAATTGCCAAGATGGATGCAACCATCGCCCTATATCCAAAGATCGGTTTTCTTGCGTTGGTGGACATTACTTCGGAAGTAATACCCAAAGCTGGCAACAATACGATATATACCTCCGGGTGGCCCAAGAACCAAAACAAGTGCTCGTACAATACAGGGGAACCTCCTTGGTAATGCAATACTTCTCCTTGGATAAAGATATCCGATAAGAAGAACGATGTTCCGAAGCTTCTATCCATGATCAATAACAAGGCTGCCGACAACAATACTGGGAAAGAAACCACCCCGATAATAGCGGTCACAAAAAATGCCCAGATCGTCAAAGGCAAGCGCGTCATGGACATTCCCTTTGTTCTTAGGTTGATTACCGTAACAATGTAGTTCAACGATCCCAACAATGAAGATGCGATAAATATGGCCATGGATACCAGCCAAAGGGTCATACCCATACCAGAACCTGGCTGAGCCATGGGCAGTGCACTCAATGGTGGATAGATGGTCCAACCTGCTGCTGCAGGTCCAGCTTCCACGAACAATGAAATAATCATGATCACAGAGGATACGAAGAACATCCAGTAAGAAACCATGTTCATGAATCCTGACGCCATATCCCTGGCACCGATTTGCAATGGAATCAACAGGTTACTGAAAGTACCGCTCAATCCCTGCGTTAATACAAAGAACACCATTAATGTACCGTGAATGGTAACCAATGCCAAATAGATATCGGCATCCATTACACCATCTGGAGCCCATTTGCCCAAAACAGCTTCAAAAACCCCAAAGGATTCGCCTGGCCAAGCCAATTGCATTCTGAACAGCAATGACATGGCTATACCGATGAATCCCATAATAAGACCAGTAATGAGATATTGCTTGGATATCATCTTATGGTCCTGACTGAAAATATATTTTGTTATGAAGGTTTCCTTATGGTGATGTCCGTGATCATCGTGGTGATCATCGTGATTTACATGGGCTACTTCAGACATATTCCAAATAATTTATTTCGTTATTCTCTTTTGTTTGTTATTCTACCGAAGCTGTTTCGCTCAATTCGATATCAGCATCATCTTCCAAGTTAAGTGCTTGCTCCGTGTCATCGACCATAACAGTTTCTTTAAAGGTTTTCTGTTCAGCAAGCCATTTATTGAACTCTTCCTCGGTTTCCACTATAATCTTCATCTGCATGTTATAATGGGATTTTCCGCATATTTTGTTGCACAGCAATACGTAATCGAACTCCCACGGTTCGTTATTGGGTATCCCTTCTGCTGCCTTTTGTGCCCTAATGGCATTGGTTCTTTTTACCTTGTCCACAACATCCGGGTTTAAACGCATTTCCTCTGTTGTAACTGTTGGTGTAAAAGAGAACTGGGTAATCATACCGGGCACACAGTTCATTTGCGCCCTAAAGTGAGGCATGTATGCAGAGTGCAGTACATCTTGCGACCTCATTTTAAAGTTCACTTTCCTTCCTACGGGCAAGTGCAGTTCCTTAACTATAATATCGTCTTCGGCGTTGGGGTCGGACTCATCCAAACCGAGCACATTGGCATTGGCAATATCGATCAAACGAACATTGGCTTCACCAAGAACGTTGTCATCTCCACCGTATCTGGCAGTCCAGTTAAATTGTTGTGCGTAAAGTTCCACGACCAACGGATCATCATCATCATTGATGTCCATGATATTGGTCCAAGTGTACAATCCCCATAGGATCAGACCTGCCAGTACAATTACTGGAATAATGGTCCAGATAAACTCCAATCGGTCGTTATCGGCAAAGAATAGTGCCTTTTTACCTTTTTCTCCCCTATACTTATATCCAAAATAGTGGAGCAAAGCTTGGGTTATGGTTTGAACAAAGAATATAATTGCAAAAGAGACCCACATCAATTGGTCATAATCTGCCCCGTGCTCGGATGCGGCCTCAGGCAAAAGCATCTTATAATACTTGGCAAAACTGAAAATAGTTATTCCGTAAATAAAAATCAGGAAGGCGAATAAAAGATAGCCGTTATTTTTATTATCGGAATCGTTCGCGATCTCATCGTACTCTGTTTTAGTTTGCGATAGTTCAAAAATCTTGGTCATCTGCCAAATTGCAATCGCAACCAGTACTAAAACAGTTAATGTTAATAATGCAGTCATCGTATATCTATCTAAGACTTAAATCGTATTGTATTAATAATGAAAATGTCTACTCTCCTCAATAAAAGGGTTTCGCTTGGGCTGCAATGGTGCCTTTGTCAAAGCTGTGAACACCCAGAACACAAACAAACCTCCGAAGAACAAAATACCACCAATCTCTGGCAAGCCAATATACCATTGGTCGCCAACTGTTGCGGGCATTATCATATTAAATATATCCATATAGTGGCCAAATAGTACCACAATACCTGTCATGATTACAAACCAATTGATTCTTTTGTAATCACTGTTCATAAGTACCAATAATGGGAATATAAAGTTCAAGGCCAACATTCCAAAGAACGGCAGTTTATAATCTTGAATCCTCGCCACGAAATAGGTTACCTCTTCTGGTATATCAGCATACCAAATCAACATGAATTGGGCGAACCAAAGGTAGGTCCAGAAGATACTGATACCGAACATAAACTTGGCCAAATCGTGGATATGGCTGTCATTTACATCTTCCAAATATCCTTTTGACTTTAAGTAAACGGTTACCATTGCAATTACTGTAATGCCCGAAACGAACATACTGGCAAACACATACCATCCGAACAGGGTGCTGAACCAGTGTGGATCTACACTCATAATCCAGTCCCAGGACATCATGGATTCGGTTACCAAATAGAATACCAAGAAACCAGCGGACCATCTGAAGTTTTTCACAAAGTTGCTGTTATCATCGGACTCATCCTGTGCCAAGGACAGTTTTCTTGAATATTGGCGGTAAAAAATCCATCCACCCAAGTATATGGCCGCTCTTATCAAAAAGAAGGTCGGGTTCAAGTATCCGGCTTTACCTTGCAGCAATTTATCGTGTGCCACTACTTCGGGATCCATCCATACAAACATGTGGTTCATGTGCAATGTGGACAACAACAAAATCACAAATACGATGATTCCGCCCGGAACCAGATAAGCTGTAATTCCTTCCATGACCCTAAAGAGCAATGGGGACCAACCTGCTTGTGCGGCGCGCTGTATGGCATAAAATGCCAAGACACCCAATGATATCATAAAGAAAAAGAATGCAGCTACGTATAGTGCGGACCATGGCCTATTTTGCAATTGGTGCAATAAATGGGTGTCGTGGGATGCGTCGTGTTCTTCCCCATGAGAAGCTTCTGCACCGTGACCTTGTTCTTCACCATGGCCATCGGTTGCTTCCTCTGCATGCCCACCACCATGACCATCGTCATGTACTGCTACCATGGCCTTGGCCTCTTCTACAGTTGATGGGGCAGACATAAAACCAATTACAAGGAATATAAATCCAAGCCCCATGGCTATGAAAGATCCTATTCTAAGTTTGTTTGAAAAGGTGTACATAGTTTCTTCTTATCCTATTATTTTGTTAGGTCTTCCTTTAACTTCATTACATATTCGGACACTTGCCACATCTCCTCCTCACTGGCAAACTGAGAGGCGTATGAGCCCATGGAGTTCAATCCGTAATAGATTGTGTGATATGTGGTTCCAACTGTAATATCCCTAGCTACGTCATCATAGCTGGGAACACCCAATATTTTTTCTCTCTTCACAAGATTGCCCTGCCCATCTCCTTTTGGCCCATGGCATACGGCACAATAAATTGCATAAAGCTCTGCTCCTTTTGCCAAGTTCTCTTCTTGTTTCAGGGAATCCAAAGGGCTTTTGTTCAATCTTGCTAGTTCCTTACCTTCCGGAGTGTTTTCAAACCCATAGGGCATGTATCCTCTGGAAATGGTACCCTCTGGTGGCAAAAGGGCCTCTGTCCCATCGGGGAACAACCCATTGTCCACACCTTGATAGGTCTCATATCCTACAGGTTCGTACATGTTTGGCATGAATTGGTAGTTTGGACTGTTCTTGTCCGCGCAAGAAGTTGCGAACATCACCAAGACCAAAGCAACACTTATTTTACCTAATTGCTTCATATTATTAAGACTCCTTTTCTGTAACTTTTACTTCTACCGCACCTGTTTCCCACAACAAATCGGCAAGTTCATTTTCGTTATCGTGCAACCCTATTTCCATTAAAAAGTGGTCGTCGGTTGTACGTTTATCGGGGTTTTCCGCTTTTTTGAACGGCCACATTCTACTTCTTAGGTAAAAGGTGATCACCATTAAGTGGGCTGCAAAGAAAACCGTAAGCTCGAACATGATCGGAACAAAGGCCGGCATGTTTTCCAAGTAACTAAAGCTTGGCTTGCCACCGATGTCCTGTGGCCAATCCTCGATCATGATATAGTTCATCATAACTACGGCAACCGTCAACCCCAAACATCCGTACAGGAAAGAGGTAATAGCTATCCGGGTATCCGCCAGTCCCATCGCCTTGTCCAGACCGTGAACAGGAAACGGAGTGTACACTTCCTCAATATGATGGTGCTCTGCCCTAACCCTTTTTACGGCATGCATCAACACATCGTCATCGTTGTAAAGTGCTTGTATAACTTTTGATGCCATAATTATTTTTTATCGTTTAACAACTTTGCTTGACCGGCCCAATCATCGCGCTGTGCACGACCTGGGAATCTTCCTGTAATGGAGTCCAGCAAATCATACTCTTTTTCTGTCATTCTAGCGACCTGTACATAGGTAAAAATACCTATCTCGTTCAAGGTACGTTCCATTTCAGGGCCCACACCTTTTATTTTTTTCAAATCGTCGGGGGTTTCTGTTGCCGAATCAAAAGTTCCGATAGCGCTCAACAGTTCAGAAACTCCTACTTTATCGCCAACCGTTGGTTTGGGCTCGCCCATCAAAACATCATCGGCAATAGGCTCATCGTAGCTGACCACCTTGTTTACACCTTGTGGCATTTGATACAAAGGTTTTCCCGCATCCCTTAGTTTTTTGTATTTCTCCCCCGATGATTTCAAGATTGATTTTACCTCAGCCTGTGCAATTACAGGAAATGTCCTTGAATACAACAGGAACAGTACAAAGAAGAATCCGATGGTTCCGACAAAGATTCCGATATCCACAAAAGTCGGGGAGAACATGGTCCAAGAAGACGGCAAGTAATCCCTGTGCAATGAGGTTACGATAATTACGAAACGCTCGAACCACATACCAATATTCACTACAATAGAGATAAAGAAAGAGAACATGATGCTGGTACGCAATTTTTTGAACCACATAAACTGTGGGGAGAACACGTTACAGGTCATCATGGACCAGTAAGCCCACCAGTAAGGTCCTGTAGCCCTGTTCAAGAAGGCGTACTGCTCGTACTCCACACCGGAGTACCATGCAATGAACAACTCCGTGATATAGGCACATCCTACGATGGATCCCGTAATCATGATTACAATGTTCATCAATTCGATATGCTGTACGGTGATATAGGCTTCAAGGCTGCACACTTTTCGCATAATGATCAAAAGTGTGTTCACCATGGCAAATCCAGAGAAAATCGCACCTGCAACAAAGTACGGTGGGAAAATCGTGGTGTGCCATCCTGGAATTACCGAGGTAGCAAAGTCAAAGGATACAATGGTGTGTACCGAAAGTACCAAAGGCGTGGCCAAACCGGCCAATACCAAGGAAACCTCCTCAAAACGCTGCCAATCCTTTGCGCGACCTGTCCAACCAAAGCTCAACAGGCTATATATTTTCTTTTGGAACGGTTTTACCGCTCTGTCGCGAATCATGGCAAAGTCAGGTAAAAGACCTGTCCACCAAAATACCAATGATACCGAAAGATAGGTTGATATCGCAAACACGTCCCAAAGCAAGGGCGAGTTAAAGTTCACCCAAAGCGAACCGAATTGGTTAGGAATGGGAAGTACCCAGTAACCCAACCATGGACGTCCCATGTGGATAATCGGGAACAAACCTGCCTGTACAACCGAGAAAATGGTCATCGCCTCTGCAGAACGGTTAATCGCCATTCTCCATTTTTGACGGAAAAGCAAGAGTACAGCCGAAATAAGTGTACCTGCGTGACCAATACCTACCCACCATACAAAGTTGGTGATATCCCAGGCCCAGTTAACGGTTCGGTTAAGACCCCAAACCCCAATACCCGTGGAAATGGTATAAATGATACATCCTAGACCCCAGAGGAATGCCACTAATGCAATGGAGAATACAATCCACCATTGTTTATTGGCCTTTCCCTCAACCGGACGGGCAATGTCCACTGTTACATCGTGGTATCCTTTGTCTCCGACCACTAAGGGCTTTCGAATAGGTGCTTCGTAATGCGACGCCATAATTTATCTTCTAGTTACTTCTTTTTTATTGATTAAGCCTCGTTGGTGTTTCTAACCTTCACATGGTAGAACACATTTGGTTTTGTTCCTACATGCTCCAACAAATGGTACATTCTATCATCTTCTTTCAAGGCTGCCACTTTACTGTCGTGGTCATTGATATCACCAAACACCATGGCTCCACTGCTACATGCTGCGGAACAGGCTGTTTGGAACTCACCATCCTTGATCACTCTTCCATCTCTCTTGGCATCCAAAATGGTTTTTTGGGTCATTTGAATACACATGGAGCATTTCTCCATAACACCCCTTGAACGTACATTAACATCTGGGTTAATAACCATTTTACCCAAGTCGTTGTTCATGTTAAAGTCAAACTCGTCGTTATCACTATATAAGAACCAGTTGAACCTACGAACTTTATATGGACAGTTGTTGGCACAATATCTAGTACCTACACATCTGTTATAAGCCATATGGTTTTGACCTTGCCTACTGTGCGATGTAGCAGCCACTGGACAAACCGTTTCACAAGGTGCATGGTTACAGTGCTGGCACATTACAGGTTGGAAAGCCACTTGTGGGTTGGCAGATGGATCTTCCATCTCCCTGAATCCGCCAAGAGAACCTTTTTCTCCCCAAAGACCATCCATGCTTTCCTTCTTCTCGTTATCCTCTTCAAAGGTCTCTTCGGAAGAATAATACCTGTCGATTCGCAACCAGTGCATATCCCTTGAACGACGCATTTCAGCTTTACCAACAACAGGAACGTTGTTCTCTGCATGACATGCTATAACACAAGCACCACATCCGGTACATGCATTTAAGTCGATGGACAAATTAAAGTGATGTCCAATGCTTCTATCAAATTCATCCCATAGATCCGCATCCGGCGAAGTCACTGGAATTTCTTGGTGATTCAATGATACGTGAGGCATTGGGTTCCACTCCGCATGGTCTTTGGTATTGAATATTTCCAAGGAGGTTTCCTTGATGATATCCCCTCTACCCATCAATGTTTTATGTGATTGGATACAAGCAAACTCGTGTACCCCGTCCGACTTTTCGACAGTTACGGACTGGACATTGGAGAAGTTTCCATACAAAGTATATGCGTTGACCCCAGTGGCCATCTCCTCTTGCATTCCAGCTTTTTTACCATAACCAAAAGATAGACCAACAGTACCTATTGCCTGACCTGGCTGGACAATTACCGGAACACTATCCAACACTTTACCATCCACGGTCAATTTCACGTAGCTACCATTAACACCACCATCGGCCTCAATTGTATTTTCAAGTCCCCAAGCTTCTGCATCAGCTTTGGAAACCGTTACATAATTGTCCCAAGACACCCTGGAAATAGGATCGGGGAACTCTTGCAACCAAGGGTTGTTGGCCTGACGGCCATCACCCATCCCAACTTTGGAATAGAGCACCAACTCAGTGCCCGGGCTTGTTGAATTTACCAAAGAACGGATTGCAGAGGCTATCGGAACTATTTCAGGCTGACCTTCTTCAGATGCAGTAATAGTTGTTGCCTCAGTATCTTCAATAGCCACTGCAGGTGCGGCGAACACACCATCTTGCAATGCTTGGTTCCAAGATCCACCCTGAAGCACATCTGCACTCCAAGTTTCCTTTATGTACTCGTAGTATGTTTTCTCGACACCCATCCATGTCAAAAGTGCTGTTTGAAACTGTTTTGTATCAAACAACTCGCGAATGGCTGGTTGCATCAAGCTGTATTCTCCTTTTTTGAACTGGGCATCACCCCAAGACTCCAGATAATGTGAAGCTGCAGCCACATAACTGGACGCTTGTGCCGTTTCATCATTGATATATGCAAAGTCAACCGACACGTCCACTTGCTCAAGCCCGGAGAGGAACTCTTCAGCATTTGGCAATGTATACGCTGGGTTAACGCCGTCCATGATCAATGCCCCAACACGTCCTGCGTTCATATCGGCAACCAATTTGGCCACTTTTGCAGCATCACCTTGGCGTACATATTTTGGTTTTTCAGGATCAAAGGCTTCGCTGGCCAATAATTTGTTGATGGCCAACACAACAGTCTGTGCATTTTCGTCATTAAGACCGCTTACAACAACTGCTTTGCTACCTGCTTTTTTGATCTCGGCCGCAACTTTATCAACAGCTTGATCAACATCAGAGGTACCTCCACCAACACTACTGCCGTTCAACTTACCATACAATTTGGCAAGGGCAATTTTTTGCTGTGTAGGCGTCATCGGATATCGCTTGTCGGCATTGGCACCCGTCAAAGACATGTTAGCCTCCAACTGAACGTGTCTCGACATTTTTCCATTTTTTGGAACACGCCCTCTGGCATAGCCAGAGTCGTAACCCCCACCTTGCCAATCCCCAAGAAAATCCGCTCCGAAAGAAACGATCAAATCGGCCTTCTCAAAATCGTAATCGGCCAAGGCACGCTCACCATAAGCTTTTTGGTATGCATTCAATGCGGCATCTTCGGAAATGGCATCGTAAACCACATGGTTCACATTTTCTCCGTATGTTGCCTTAAACTCAGATATTAATTTTGCAGTTGAGGGACTGGCGTGAGTCTGCGTCAACAAAACCACCTGCTTGCTTGAACCCTTCAAGGCATTCAACTTGGCCCTAACGGTTGCATCCAACACCTTCCATTCCACGGGCTCACCATTGGCCATTGGCCCCTGAACCCTTTTGCTATCGTACAAGGTCAAAACAGAAGCCTGCACCCTTGCATTGGCACCTCCGTTGACCTTGGCGTCGGCATTGTTTTCAATTTTGATGGGCCTTCCCTCCCTGGTCTTCACCAAGATGCTGGCAAAATCAAAACCGTCCGCAATGGTAGTGGCATAGTAATTGGCCACTCCGGGAACAATACTGTCCGGTTGCACCACATAGGGAATGGATTTATGAACAGGGCCCTCACAGGCCGCCACTGTAGCGGCTGCCGTACTAAAACCTACATATTTCAAGAAATCCCTACGGGATGTGTTCGAGGAAGACAGGTTTTCCTTGTCGCCCAAAAATTCATCAACGGGAATCTCTTCGGTAAACTCGTTGTTTTTTAGCGCCTCAACAATGGAATCGTTCGGATTCAGCTCCGCTTCACTTTTCCAATATTTTTTGTTTGATGCCATACGATATATCTGAGATTATCTTCTTTTAATTCTTAATAGTGACACTTTCCACATTCAAGACCACCCATCATGGCGGCGGTCAATTTCTCTACCCCATACTTCTTGGACAACTCCTCGTGAATCGCTTCGTAGTAAGCATTGCCCTGAACCTTGACATTGGTCTCGCGGTGACAATTGATACACCACCCCATGGTCAATGGAGCGAACTGCTCCACAACCTCCATTTCCTCGACCGGGCCGTGACAAGTCTGGCACTCGACACCGGCAACAGAAACGTGCTGGGAGTGGTTGAAATAGGCAAAATCGGGCAATTGGTGAATCCTGACCCACTCTACAGGTTGTGTCTCGCCCGTATAGCTTTGGTTTTCTTCATCCCAGCCTACTGCCTTGTATAATTTTTTGATTTCCCCGGTATAAAATTCATTGGTATGGCCTGCTGCCAAATCCTCTGCAGATGGACCTTCCGGATTACCGGTGTATTCGTATATGGATTTGTGACAGTTCATACAAACATTCAAAGATGGAATCCCTGAAGTTTTTGACACCCTAGCAGAAGAATGACAGTATTTACAGTCAATATTATTGTCACCAGCGTGAATTTTGTGCGAGAAATGGATTGGCTGCACAGGGGCATAACCTTGATCCACACCAATTTGCATCATCCAACCATAGGCGAAATAGGCACTGGCCAATAGCAGGAACACCACACTTACCAAAACCAAGAACTGGTTTTGGACAAATGCTTTCCAAAGAGGCAAACGCTTTTCTTTTTCCTTCTCAAGAACAACCCCATTGGCTTCGGCGATTCTTCGCAAGGTCTTGTTCACCAAGACCAACATGACCACCAAAAGACCGAATACCAAGGCCAAGGCCCCAAGAATCATCTCATTGGATATTCCCGAACTCGAACCAGTTGCCTCTCCTCCAGCCGTTGTTGCAGTTGCAGTAGCTGCAGGTGTAGATGGAGGTGCGGCTGTATAAGCCAAAATATCGTCAATATCCTCGTTCGACAATGTTGGAAATGGCGTCATTGCCGCCTGATTGTACTCTGCGTAAATCTTGTTTGCATAGGCATCGCCGGAAGATATAACAGCAGGACTGTTTTTTATCCACTCATAGATCCATTCTTTATCCAACCCCTCATCTTCCATCAACCTTGTTTCCACATTGGCCAATGCAGGACCGGTCATTTTCCTGTCCAAGGAGTGACATGCAGCACAGTTCTGGTTAAACAATTGCTTCCCCTTTACCGGGTCGCCCCCAACAGCATCGGCAGTTTGTTCCGCTGCAGCATCCGTAGCGACCTCAGCCTCTTCCTGTGCATAAAAAGATGATGAGAACAATAGGAAAGTTAAACCTAAAACTTTAGAAAATAGATGGCGGTATAAAACCTTTTTCATATTCGTGAAATTTCTATCGAAATCTTTGGCATGATTCTTTCTATTGAGTTTGAGAGCAATAGCTTTTTACCCTGCCAAGAATGGCAACAAAAGTAAGACATACAGTCATTTTTTGAAATGTTAAGGTATTTATAACTTATAATTTATAAGGATTCTAAATAACATTGCTCCCACATGATTAACCCATAATAATCTACATTTGCAACAAGCGTAAACGATACAACAAAGGAACAATATGAAAACCACTGTATTTGCAGCAATTTTAATTGGCTTAACAACGCATCTTTCGGCTCAGAACGCCCAAGTGAACATTCAACAAGACCCAAAGATCGATGAATTGGTAAAACTCTACACCAAGGTTAGCTCCAATACCGGATATTATCAGATTCAAGTAGGTTTTGGCAACTATAAAAAAGCATTGGATCTCTTGAACCAAGTGGAAGTTGATTTCCCGGACTGGTATTCCAAAATAGAGTTTGAATCCCCCACCTACCGAGTTAGACTGGGACGGTTCAAGACCAAATTGGAGGCCGAAAGGAAGTATTTGGAGGTGCGTAAAAAATATCCGCATGCCATGCTACTAAAACCGAAAGAAAAAGAATCTTAGCCATAAAAAAATCCCGCTTTAAAGGCGGGATTTTTTTTATTCGATCATCTCTTCCTACAGCTTTTTCTTCACTGCTACTTCTTGGAAGGCTTCTATAATATCACCCTCCCTAACATCATTGTAGTTTTTAACCTGTAGTCCACAATCATATCCTTTGGACACTTCCTTGACATCATCTTTAAATCGTTTCAACGAGGCCAATTCCCCAGTGTAGATTACAACACCGTCCCTGATCAACCTGATGCGTGAATTCCTGAATATTTTACCACTGGTGACCATACAACCGGCAATGGTTCCGATCTTGGAAATCTTGAAGGTTTCCCTAACTTCGGCGTTACCCGTGATTTCTTCTTTCATCACTGGGGACAACATACCTTCCATGGCATCTTTAAGGTCGTTGATCGCATCATAAATGATGGAGTACGTCCTGATATCGATTTCCTCCTTATCCGCAATGGTCCTGGCATTGCCCATTGGCCGTACGTTAAATCCGATTATAATCGCATCGGAAGCACTTGCCAACAACACATCGGACTCTGTTATGGCCCCAACTCCTTTATGGATAATATTCACCTGTATCTCGTCGGTGGACAATTTTTGGAACGAATCCGTCAAGGCCTCCACCGAACCATCCACATCACCTTTAAGGATAATGTTCAATTCCTGGAAGTCGCCCAAGGCGATTCTACGTCCAATTTCATCCAAGGTGATATGGCGTTGTGTTCTTACGGATTGCTCACGTTGCAACTGCGAGCGCTTTGCTGCAATCTGTTTTGCCTCACGCTCATCTTCCAACACATGGAATCTATCACCTGCCTGTGGCGCTCCATCCAATCCCAAAATTGAAATTGGCGTGGATGGCCCGGCACTTTCTATGTTCTTACCTCTTTCATCGTGCATTGCCTTGACCTTACCACTACAGGTTCCGGCCAAAACGTAATCACCTATGTTCAAGGTACCGGTCTGCACCAAGATCGTGGCCACATACCCTCTACCTTTATCCAAGAAAGCTTCTACAACCGTACCGGATGCAAGCCTGTTCGGATTTGCTTTAAGTTCCAACAACTCGGCCTCCAACAGTACTTTCTCCAACAGTTCTTTAACCCCTTCCCCTGTTTTGGCAGAAATATCGTGGGACTGAACTTTTCCTCCCCAGTCTTCCACCAACAGGTTCATACTGGCCAAGCCCTCTTTGATCTTATCGGGGTTTGCTGTAGGTTTATCAACTTTGTTGATTGCAAATACAATCGGCACCCCCGCTGCCTGGGCATGGCTTATCGCCTCTTTGGTCTGAGGCATAATATCATCGTCCGCGGCAATTACAATAATGGCAATATCCGTTACTTGGGCGCCACGGGCTCGCATTGCGGTAAACGCCTCGTGACCCGGTGTATCCAAGAATGTTATTTTTTGTCCATCTTCCAACGAAACTCCGTAGGCTCCGATGTGCTGTGTAATTCCACCGCTCTCGCCAGCGATTACGTTTTCTTGACGAACATAATCCAACAAGGATGTTTTACCGTGGTCTACGTGCCCCATAACGGTAACTATGGGTGCACGGGATTTTAAATCCTCAGGGACATCCTCTACCTCTTCGATGGTTTCTTCGATTTCAGCGGTTACAAATTCAACTTCGTAACCAAATTCATCAGCCACGATGGAAAGGGTTTCGGCATCCAAACGCTGGTTCATCGTTACCATGATACCCAAGGACATACAGGCCGAAATAATCTGGGTCGTGGAAACATTCATCATGGTTGCAAGCTCATTGACCGTAACAAACTCGGTCACCTTGAGGATTTTGCTCTCCATTTCTTGTTTCTCAAGATCTTTCTCCGTTTGTTGACGGTGCTGATCTCTCTTTTCCCTACGATATTTGGCGCCTTTGCCCTTACTGGATTTGCCTTGAAGCTTCTCCAAGGTTTCCCGTACTTGTTTTTGTACTTCCTCCTCGGTTGGCTCTACTTTAGGCGCAGTTGAACGCTGTCCTTTTCTTGCAGCACCTCCTCTTATATTTCGGCCACCACCAGCTTGTGGGCCATTCTTCACAATTCTTCTTCGGCGTTTTTTACGCTCTCCGGCATCGGATGAACCGCCTTTGGCTTTTTGGCTATCCTCTTTCTTCTTTTTGGCAGGTTTCTTGAACTGGGAAAGGTCAATTTTATCCCCGGTTATCTTGGGGCCTGAAAGCTTTTGGTATTTTGTCTTTATGGTTCCGTTTTCGGCTCCTTCTGACTCTTCTTTGCTTTCGGCACTTTCTTCTTTGGCCTCAGCCTCTTTCTTTTCTGGGGCCTCAGCTTCCAACTTTTCAGTCTTTTCTTTGGCTGGCGCCACTTCTTTTACTTCTTCTTTGGCTTTTTCCGGCTCAGCTTTTGGCGCTTCTTCCTGTTTCGGCTCCTCTTCCTTGGGTTTATCTGGTTTTTTATCCAAATCAATTTTACCCACGGTCTTGGGCCCGGAAAGTTCGGCCTTGGCTTTTACAACTTGCTGTTCCGCTTCTTTTTTCTCTTTGGCCAATCTGCGCTCTTCTTGTTCTTTTTCCATTCGGATTCGGATGGCCTCCTTTTCCTTGCGCTTTTCTTCACCAACTTCCTTGGAAGCAACCTTTTTGCTCTTATCCGTTTGGAATTCATCCAACAGAACTTGATACACCTCATTGGATATTTTAGTGGTAGGACGCGCCTCTACCTCGTGCCCCTCCGAGGCTAGGTAATCGACTGCCCTATCCAGTGAAATGTTCAATTCTCTAAGAACTTTGTTAAGTCGTATTGTTGGATTTTCTGCCATAAATAATTTTACTTGCCCTAAATTTTCGCTGCTAATATAAGCCTAATCTTCAAATTCTTCCTTGAGGATGCGAACGACCTCTTGGATTGTTTCTTCTTCTAGATCGGTTCGCTTTGCCAAATCTTTTACATCTTGCTCCAAAACGCTACGTGCAGTGTCCAATCCAATCTTCTTGAATTCTTCGATCACCCAGCTTTCTATCTCATCGGAAAACTCGGTCAACTCCACATCTTCCTCCACACCTTCACGGAACACATCTATTTCGTAACCAGTCAATTGACCTGCCAATCGTATGTTATGCCCACCCCTACCAATGGCCTTGGAAACTTCCTCTGGCTTAAGGTATACTTGAGCTGTTTTTTTCTCGTCGTTCAATTTAACGGACGACACCCTAGCAGGACTAAGTGCCCGGGTCACCATTAATTGTGGGTTGTTGGTCCAGTTGATCACATCAATGTTTTCGTTGCCCAACTCACGCACAATTCCGTGGATTCGGGACCCTTTCATACCCACACAGGCTCCAACGGGGTCAATTCTATCATCGTAAGAATCAACTGCGACCTTAGCTTTTTCACCAGGGATACGAACCGCTTTTTTAATGGTGATCAATCCATCGAACACCTCAGGAATTTCCTGGAAGAACAATTGCTCCAAGAAAATCGGTGAGGTTCTGGACATGATAATGGTAGGCTTGTTCCCTTTAAGCTCCACACTCTCGATAATACCACGAACGTTGTCCCCTTTACGGAAAAAGTCGGAAGGAATCTGTTTTTCTTTTGGAAGGATGATCTCGTTTCCCTCATCATCCAACAAAATAACCGCACGATGTCTTATATGGTGCACCTCAGCCGTATAGATTTCACCTTCCAAGTCCTTAAATTGCTTGTAGATGGTGGTATTGTCGTGCTCATGGATTTTGGAGATCAGGTTCTGACGCAATGCCAAAATCGCCCTCCTACCCAAATCAATCAGCTTCACCTCTTCCGAAACGTCTTCGCCCACCTCAAAATCGGGTTCGATTTTTCTAGCTTCGGACAAGGATATTTCCTCGTTGGGTTCTTCTACTTCACCATCTTCAACAACCACACGGTTTCTCCATATCTCCAAATCCCCTTTATCGGGGTTGATAATAATATCAAAATTGTCGTCAGAACCAAATTTTTTCTTGAGCGCACTTCGGAACACTTCTTCCAAAATCGCCATAAGGGTAACCCTGTCAATAAACTTATCGTCCTTAAACTCCGAAAAGGATTCGATGAGCGCTAGGTTTTCCATTTTCTACTACAATTAAAATTTTAATTTAACTTTTGCCTCTTGAATATCAGAAAATGCGATTTCCTGCTTTTTCTGCACTGTAATCTTTCCTTTACCCACTGGTTTGGGCTCTCGCGCCTTCCATTCCAAGGTAATACTATCTGTCGAGGTTTCCACCAGTGTTCCCTCCAATTTCCCGGAGCTGGTCTTCACCTGTAATTTTCTTCCAATATTTTTGTTGTACTGACGCGGCAATTGCAAAGGCGATGTAGCTCCAGCCGATGTCACCTCCAAGGAAAAATCTTCCTCCTCACGATCCAAGTTATGTTCAATGGCCCGGCTAACGTTCATACAATCTTGCAGACTAACTCCTTGATCACCGTCCAAAACGACTTTGATGCTATTATCGCCGCCAACCGTAAAATCAACCAAGAACAAGGAAGAATGTTCTTCCAGTGCATTGTCCAACAATTGCTTCACTTTATCCTTCAACATAAGAAATCAGTAATAAAAGAGGGGACTCAAGGTCCCCTCATGAATACTTTTATATCCGTTCAGTTTTGCAAATATACAACAAATAATATCGCATGTGCAACTCATTCAACCACAAAAATAAAGCTTTTGCCATCTACTTTTCAGTGCATTACAATAATTTATAAATGACCGGCTTCCCAATAATCCTGTAGAACATGAATGCCATTTACAGGGTGATTTACAAACACAATAACAACAATCCCTACATTATTATAGGGTTAACATTCGTTTCACCCCCTTTCACAACAAATATTTTGAAGCTAAAGAACCCCCGCTAATTTTGTAGTACAATCAATTAAAGTACATGGGCACAACCTCTTTCTTCGATAAGAAGATGAATCATTTTCCGAATGGATGGATGCTGATCATTGCATTTTTCCTATTGGGAACATTTCTTTCATTTTCCCAAACCACTATTTGGAGCGAAAGCTTCTCCTATAACAACAATACACAAAGTGGCACAGCATCAGGTCCTTCGGCCTCTGATTGGACAACCAATCGGGGGAACAGACTATCTGTTCGGAGCAACGAATTACGAGCCAATAATTTAGACGGAGAAGGCGTTTGGCAAACAGACCCCATAAATATTTATGGCTATACCGAGGTAAGTTTTAGTATGGCAACTTGGGTGAACAATGGGGGTGATATGGATTGGTGGGAGGACTACTTTATTGGCCAATACCGGCTTGACGGAGGTTCTTGGGTAGAGTTTGTAAGTGTCTCTGGGGCTACTTCGGACCCGCTGGATACATCTTATACAGTTAACCTCCCTTCAACGGGCTCCACTTTGGAGATCAGGGTGCGCATGTACAACGACTCAGGCAACGAATATTATTATATAGACGATGTCATAGTAGAAGGAAACCTAGACCTATGTAATGGTGAAATTGATTTTCAATTTTATGATAGTGCACCTTCCGGGTACACCACGGACAATATTCCCACAACGGGTTATCAGGGGACCGGGACTTTTACCAGTTTTAATGTTGATGCACTACAAAACCAAGAAGACCCCGGCGATGCCGACGATTTCAGTATTCGATATTCGGGCTACATTCAGATTGATACGGAAGGCTCGTATACCTTTTTTACATCATCGGACGACGGCTCCAAGCTTTTTATTGATGGAACCGAAGTGGTTGACAATGATGGAAACCACGGCACACAAGAAAGGTCTGGCAACATTTCGCTGACCACTGGACTGCATGACATTACCGTTCTATTTTTTGAAAACGGGGGCGGTGAAACACTGAACGTACAATATCAAGGACCTTCCTTGTCCAAACAAAATGTCCCATTTTCAAAACTATACTCAAATTGTAGTGTGGGCAGTGCCGACCTTGATGGGGATGGTGTTGATGATGTGACCGATATTGATGATGACAACGATGGAATCCTTGATACTGATGAATGTGGCGGGGCCTCTGGGAATTTTGTCCAAACAGCCAGCGATCTTGCTCACTTTAGGACACCATCCAATGCTGAAGGCAATCCCGGGACTACTTACGCCTATAATTCAGTTTACACCTATGAAGATCAGTCCGAAATATTATTACGATTTGCCCAACCCGTGCCCGACGGAACCACATTAAGTGTTTTTTTGGGTGCAGATCCAGCGGTTACGAGCACCAACATGCAGATACAGCGTTCCAATGCCGCAGGAGATAATGAAGGATGGTTAGCTGGGGCCAATGGTACCTCTCCAGGTTCCATTCGTGAAGTAACTTTCACCGTAAACGGACCTAGTCTGCAATACATCAAAGTAATTGCTTGGCAAGTGGGCGCAAGGGTTTATGGCGCCAGTTACGGCGGGTCTGTAGATTGTACCACGGTCGATACCGATGGCGACGGCATACCTAATTACCAAGATCTGGATAGTGATGGCGATGGCATACCCGATAATGTGGAAGCACAAACATCCTTGAACTATATAGCCCCTTCGGGAGTTGATGCCAATAACAATGGACTGGATGATGCCTACGAAGGAAGCGGTTTATCCGCTGTGGACACCGATGGTGATGGCACTCCCGATTTTATGGATACCGACAGCGATAATGATGGGGCATCGGATACCATTGAGGCTACGCTTACCCTAACTGGATCGGACAGTGATAATGATGGCCTGGACAACAATATGGATGGCTCGACCGGGTATTCCGACCCCGGGGGGACTATAGACAACCCTATGAACTCCAACGGCGGTTCTTTAATGCTACCCGATTCCGATGGCGATGTTGCCTCGGGAGGTGACTTGGATTTTAGGGATGGTACTTTTGACGATAACGAACCACCATCCATTACAGCTACGGGAGACCAAATTTTTTGTCCCAGCGATACAATTTCTGTTGTTGAAAGTGTAGATATTACTGATGCCGATAGCAGTACACTGGACGCCGTGTACATACAAGTCACATCCAATTACGATGTTTCTGGCGATGTTTTAAGCCTAACCGGCACACACCCAAACATTACAGCTAGTTGGGATACTTCAGAGGGAAGGCTTTTACTTGATGGACCAGCGACTTTGGCCGAATTTGAGGCAGCCATTGGCGCTGTAGTTTTTCAAACTACGGCCACCGTAAGCAGTGGCGATACAAGAACTTTTTCCATAGTAATGAACGAGGCCAACTATTTGGAATCGACAGGGCATTATTATGAGTATGTTCCTTCCGAAGGAATTACTTGGACCGCTGCCCGCGATGCCGCAGCCTTAAGAACATTTTATGGTCTCCAAGGCTATTTGGCCACCATTTCAATTCAAGATGAATCGGACCTGTTGGGCTCACAAGCACCTGGAGCAGGTTGGATCGGGGCAAGTGATGCCGCCACCGAAGGAGATTGGTACTGGGTAACCGGTCCTGAGGCAGGAACCTTGTTCTGGAGGGGAACTGGTGGTGGAACCGCCTTTGCCTATGAATTTTGGAATTCTGGCGAACCCAATCAATCGGGAGACGAGGATTATGCCCACATCACTGCTCCAGGGGTTGGATTGCCCGGGTCTTGGAACGACCTTTCCAACACAGGAGCTGCCAGCGGGGATTATCAACCAAAAGGATATTTGGTGGAATACGGAGGTATGCCCGGCGACCCCACTCATCCAGACTTAGCAGCTACAACAATGATCACTGTAGAGACAACAGCACCTACAGCAAGTGCTCCAGATCCAATAGCGGTAAATTGTTCGGCTGACATTCCTACACCAGATGTAACCGTAATAACAGATGAAGCTGATAATTGCGATCCAAATCCAACGGTAACTTTTGTGAGTGACGTTAGCGATGGAGGAAGCAAGCCCGAAATCATTACTCGTACATATAGGATTACGGATACGGCCGGAAACACCACCGATGTGGAGCAGACCATTACGATAACACCATTCACCATATCATCACAACCCACAGACCAAACAGTTGTTATGGGCAATAATGGAAGTTTCTCGGTTACGGTTACCAACGTAGACACCTATCAATGGGAGATAAGTACAGATGGAGGAAGTAATTTTGCCCCTATCTCGGATGGAGCTGAATATTCGGGAACGCAAACAGCCAACCTCAGCGTAAACTCGCCGGATACCTCTAAAAATGGATATATCTTCCGTGTACTTGCATCCAACAGTACCGGAAGCTGCAGTCCAATTACTTCGGACCAGGCATCTTTGACCGTTAAAACGGGAAGAGTCATCACCAACCGAGGGGTAACTTACCGCGTGAACAACAACTAATGTATTGCCCAAAACCAGATAAATACCTCTTTTAGGTGATTCACAATTGTTGTAATGCTTCAAGCTGAAAGACCTTTTCCATTGGTATTTCCCACATAAAGGAGTATCAAAAATTCAATTGAAAATATCTTGCCCCTGTATCGAAATAAAACATACTTTCGGTAAAGAATAATGACACTGGAAAATAAAGTTCAATTGGTTGAAAAGTTATTTGATCAATTGGAGAAAGAAACCCATCAATTTCAAGAAGCATCTGGAATTGGATGTGTTTCGGGTTGTGGAAAATGTTGTACTTACCCTAATATTGAAGTTTCTCCTTTGGAGTTTTTACCTTGGGCATTTCATCTATTTTTATCTGGCAAAGCGGAGGATGCACTTACAAGCATCAACGAATACCCGATTATGTCCTGCTTTATACTGACACCTGTTTCCATTATAGGTAAAGGCCATTGTGGGAGTTACCGCCATAGAGGCTTAATATGCAGGTTATTTGGCTACGCCGCGAACAGGGACAAATATGGCAATTTACGATTGGCAACCTGTAAAACCATCAAAGAAGAGCAGACCGATAACTATCTGGTTGTATCCGAAGCTATTTTAAAAGAAACAATGCATATCCCCGTCTTTACAGACTATTACATGCAATTGAGCCAAATCGATTTTCAATTGGGCTCCAAAACAATACCCATAAACAAAGCCCTTAAAATGGCTTTGGAGGAAGTTTTACAGTATTATACATACAGACCTGTTCCCAGGTTGGACAGGGAGTGTGTTTAAAAGAATCCGGTATAAAAAAACAAGCCCCTTAAATCATTGATTTAAGGGGCTTTCTGTTGGCCTACAAGGACTCGAACCTTGAACGACTGAACCAAAATCAGCTGTGTTACCAATTACACCATAGGCCAGTACCGTATTTGAGCGTGCAAATTTATAACAAACTTTGGTTTCAACAAATATTTTTCACAAGAATGCACCCTATTTTTCTTGAACAAGGGTGTTAAAGGTTTTCCAAAAAGGGTTAGGCATCTGTTCTAGATTTACTAAATTCGCCACAATTCGGTTAATAACCAACTCTATGTTTGCAAAAGACTTCAAAAAATGGGATACCATCCTTGGGTGGGTTTCCTTCGCCATCGCGTTTATAGTTTATGCCCTGACCGTTGAACCCACAGGAAGTTTTTGGGATGCAGGGGAATATATTTCCACTTCAGCAAAATTGCAGGTTGGGCACCCACCAGGGGCACCATTGTTGCAAATGATAGGGGCTTTCTTTGCCATGTTTGCCTTTGGCGATGCAACCAAAATAGCCCTTATGGTTAATGCAGTCTCCGTTGTTTCGAGTGCATTTGCCGTATTGTTCACTTTCTGGACCATTACCAATTTGGTCGGGAAATTGGTTTCCAAAAAGAGTAAAATGACCAATAGCAAAGCTATTGCTGTTTTAGGAAGCGGACTTGTTGGGGCGCTTGCCTTTACATTCTCAGATAGTTTTTGGTTCAATGCCGTAGAGACCGAAGTATACGCCATGGCCAGTTTAATTATGGCCCTGTTGCTCTGGCTGGGCTTAAAGTGGACCGACAACTTGGGCGACCCCAGGGGCCACCGTTGGCTTATGCTTATCTGTTTTGTGATCGGCCTTACCTTCGGAATCCAGTTTATGGGCTTTTTGGCCATTCCATCAATAGGTTTGCTCTATTACTTTAAAAAGTACAAGACCACAACGGTAAAGAACTTTTTGTTGGCCAATATTGCAGTGGTGGCGGTGCTCATTCTGGTTTACAAATTCTCTTTGACCTATGTATTGGAGCTTTTTGGCTGGAGCGAGGTTTTCTTTATCAATGAGATTGGCCTTCCGTTCAACTCAGGTTCCATTATTATGGGACTCCTATTTGTTGCTGCTTTCTATTTTGGTTTGAAATATACCCGAAAACATAATTACTACAATGCAAACATCGTGGTACTTTGCCTCATGTTCCTTTTTCTTGGATTCTCGTCTTGGTTGATGCTTCCCATTCGTGCAAACGCCAAAACCGTGGTCAACGAAAACAACCCTGCCGATGCAAGAGCCCTTTTGGCCTACTACAACAGGGAACAATATCCCGGTGTGGACAGTCCTGTTTATGGCGCTTATTATTCGGATACCTTTGCTCCTGCTGGAGAAGATAGGGATGACAGTCCCAAATATGAAAAAGACCTGGAACTGGGCAAATATGTTATTGTAAACCACTACAAAGATGCCTTGCCCGGGCCCAACGAAAAGCATGTGGGCATTTTGCCCAGAATGTGGAGCGACCAGCATGCCGAAAATTACATGCGCTATTTTGGTGCACTGGAATTTCGGATAAAATCGGAATACATCTCAAACAACGATCTTAGGGATGCCGTAAACCAATTTAAAACAGCATACTCACAAGGAGAACTCGACACCGAACAATATATTCGCTTTTTGCGCGAATTTGGAGAGTACATTGAAGTGGAACCACCAACCGTATGGCAAAACATCGAATACCTATTCGATTTCCAGTTCAGCTACATGTACATGCGCTACTTTATGTGGAATTTTGTCGGAAAGCAAAACGATGTACAAGGTAGATACGATGAAAACGGGAACTGGCTGAGCGGCATTAATTTTATTGATGGCATCCGTCTGGGAAGCCAAGAAAACCTACCCAGCGACTGGAAAAACAACAAAGGGCGCAACACCTATTTCTTCCTACCGTTGCTTCTCGGAATTTTGGGCATTGTATTCCAGATATCCAAAAACCCGAAACAATTTTGGGTCCTCTTCGTATTCTTCATGTTTACGGGACTGGCCATTCAGTTCTACACCAACCCCTACATTTTCCAACCTAGGGAAAGGGATTATTCTTTGGTGGGATCCTTTTATGTTTTCTGTATTTGGATTGGTATTGGGGTCTACGGCCTGTTTGAAGAATTTAAAAAACTGATTTCGGCCAAAATTGCTGCACCTGCCATTACAACCTTATGCCTATTGGCTGTACCCCTGTTGATGGCCTTCCAAAACTGGGACGATCACGATAGATCCGACCGATACACCGCACCAGCAACCGCTAAAGCCTATCTCGATTCCTGCCAAGAAGATGCAGGGGCAATTCTGTTCACTATTGGGGACAACGATACCTTCCCGATCTGGTATGCACAGGAAATTGAAAACTATAGAACCGATGTTCGTGTGGTAAACACCAGTCTTTTTGCCACCGACTGGTACATAGACCAGATGAAACGTAAAGCCTACGAGAGCGACCCCATACCATCGCAATTGACCCACGACAAGTACAGCTATGGAACAAGGGATGCAGTTTATTATCAAGGCATTACTGAAAACCGATGGAACATCAAAGATTTTATGAACTGGATCGGGAGCGATAAACCCCAAACCAAGTTCAGACATATTTTAACCAATCAAGGTGCCGATTTGAGTAACTATTCGGAAAGCACCTTGGATATTGTGTACTATCCCACCAATAAGATTAGGATTCCGGTCAACAAACAAAATGTACTGGAAAGTGGGTTGGTCAAGGAAAAAGATTCCGCCCTTATTGTGGATTATATTGATATTGATTTACCACAGAGCGCACTTCCAAAAAATAGAATTCTGATGCTGGATCTTATCGCCAACAACGATTGGAAACGCCCCATCTATTTCTCCGGGGGTAGTTTTGATAGCGCCGAATACATTTGGATGAAGGATTATCTTCAGCTTGATGGCCTGGTATACAAATTGGTGCCCATTAAAACACCAAATAGAAATTCCTTTGAAATGGGCCGTATTGATTCCGAATTGATGTACGACATTGTAAAGGATTGGGATTGGGGCAACTCAGGAAGCGATGAAATTTACCACGACCCACAAACGCGTTCCCAAGGGCTCTCCTTTAGGAGCAATTTGGCCCGTTTGATGGAAACCCTTATCGAAGAAAACAAAATAGACAAGGCCAAGGACGTGATCAACATTGCTATGGACAACATGCCAGTGGACCATTATGGCTTTTATGCCTTTGTGGAACCATTTGTAGATGGGTACTACAAAGTCGGTGAGACCGAAAAGGCCCGTGCGTTGTTCGGCAAGCTCAAAAAAGTATATCAAGAACATTTGGAATATTATGCCAACATTCCTTTGGATGAACAATACGATAAAATTGACGATATCCTGTCCGATATGCAAGCATACCGCAGGAACATTGATATCCTAATCGAAAACAACGACAAGGAACTGGCGGAGTCGGAAACGATCATTTTCAATGAGTATATAGATAAGTTCTCGCAGTTTGTGGATGAAGAAGAAGAGAGTTTGGACGAACCACTTCCCCTAGACCCGGATATGGAAGATTCCATACTGCTGGATACCATAGAAAGTGTTCTGGATTCCACACTTCCTGAAGAATAAAAAACATAAAAAAGCGAGGTTTTCACCTCGCTTTTTTCTTTATTGGATGTATTCGTTTAGGATACCTATGAGCGTATTGGCGTCCTGCTCACCGCTTTGGCGCCAAACCATCTCACCCTTTTTGTAGATCATTAAAGTAGGCAACCCCTTAATACGGAGTGCTTGTGAAAGTTCCTTGTTTTTGTCCACATCAATTTTTATAACCTTTCCCTTATCACCAAGGGCAGCGGCCACATCACTCAAAACAGGGTGCATGGAAGTGGACTCCTCGTTCCATTCCGCATAAAAGTCTAACAATACGGGGACTTGTAAATCTATAAGTTCACCAAATTTGGACATGTATTCTAAGGTTTACAATCAAAAGTAAGAAAAAATGTGAATGTTTTTATAGCAAGTCAATGCTTTAGCTTACAGTCCATGGAAAATTCTCTTCAAACCATCCAGCATACAGCACCCTATTACCAAGTCCCATTCCAATATTTGTTCTAACAAACAGTACAATTTAATCATCATACAACCATATTCCAAAAGCAGTTAATTTACAATTTTTATGATTTTAAGTCACTGAAATTCAGTATATTTAATAAAGGACTTAAAAAATTGGATATGGGAATCAAAAATTATATAGAACCAAAAGCAAAACAAATACCAAAAGAAATACCGCTTAAAGTGAGTGATTATATGACTCGGGACTTAATCACCTTTAGTCCTGACCAATCCATAGAGGAGGTCATCGAAGCTTTGATACGGCATAAAATTTCGGGAGGCCCGGTCGTTAACGAACACAACGAATTGATAGGCATCATTTCAGAAGGGGATTGTATAAAGCACATTAGTGACAGTAGGTATTACAATTTGCCCATGGAGCACAGTAAAGTAGAACTTCGAATGATTAAAAATGTGGAGACCATTGATGGCAATATGAACATCTTTGATGCGGCAAAAATGTTCCTCGAAGTCAGAAGACGCCGTTTCCCTATTTTGGAAGACGGAAAACTTGTTGGTCAAATATCCCAAAAAGACATTCTAAAAGCTACGATGGGAATAAAGGGCCAAAACTGGAAATGATAGTAAAGCGCCAAAGAGACTTCCTGTAAACTCGAAAATCAGATTTACGCTGCCATCCCCTTTTTCTTCAAGGTAATCACTGAAATCTCGGGCCAAATACCAAAACGACCTGGGTACCCAATAAATCCAAACCCTCGGTTTACATTGATAAACTGGTCCAACTCCTTGTAAATGCCCGCCCAATATTTGTAACGCCACTTAACAGGGCTCCATTTAACCCACCCAGGAATCTCAACACCGAACTGCATGCCATGGGTATGTCCGCTCAAGGTCAAGTGAAAATGGTAATCATCATGGATCACCACATCTTCCCAATGCGATGGGTCGTGGCTCAACAATATTTTAAAATCATCATGGGAGACACCCTCTTTGGCCTTTTGTAGGTCGCCCGCTTTTTTAAATCCGCCGCGACCCCAGTTCTCCACTCCGACCAAGGCAATCTTTTCGCCACCCTTTTCCAAAAATCGGTTGGAGTTGAGCAATAGGTCAAAACCCATTTCTTTTTGCATGGTTTTGAGGTTCTCCAAGTTTTGTGCCTTCTCTTCTTCCGTATCCCAAACCGCATAATCCCCATAATCGTGGTTGCCCAAAATAGAGAACACCCCATCTTTGGCATCCAAACGGGAAAAAACCTCTTTCCAAGGTTCCAACTCATCCGAACGGTTGTTCACAATATCTCCGGTAAAGAAAATTACATCGCTCTTTTGTTGGTTGATAAGACTTACCCCATATTCCACTTTTTTATAATCGTCAAAACTACCGCTGTGCACATCGGAAATCTGTGTAATCTGATAGTTGTGGAAGGCATCTGGAAGATCATCGAACTCCAGTTCGTATTTTAAAACCTGATAGTTGTATTTTCCACGGTACATGCCATACAGCAATGCCCCAAAGGGCAGCGCAGCCAAACCAAGGGCAATACCGCTAATAAATTTTCTTCGTGAAGGGAAGTAACCTGCATCAGTATCCGAAACCCCAACAATTTTGTTATACCCGTAGCCAATTACACGTACCACATCTTCCAGCAAAAGGAAGAAGCCCAAGACCAAAGCCAATAAAAAAAATGAAGCAAATATGGTTCCTGCAATGGCGGCGGTACCTTTAAACCCATCGCCAGGATCGTATGTCATTACTTTGATGGTCAAAAAAACCAAGGCTCCCAAAAAAAGTACAATATAAGCCCATTGCATCAACGGACTTTTGAACAGTGTACGGAATGCTTGAAAGCCATAAACGGCCAGCACCACATACAAGATTGCCAAAACAATAAATCGGGACATACAATTTTTTTACAAAATTAGGGCTAATATGCTATAAAGCAGGGTTTTTTAATTTTATTTAACGGCTTCAACAATAGATTTGAGGATAGCTAAATTTGAAATCGCAACCTCATCCTCCACCATATGTTTTGCAGAGTTCATACTGATTTTACCTTCTAACGCCACATGATGTCCAAAGGAAGTCCCCGAGCAATGGATGGCACTAAGTCCAATATCCTTGAAATCCGATGCATTCTTGGGAGACACACCTCCACCTGCCATAATGGTCATGGTAGTATTTTGCTGCCATAACTTTAAGTGATTGATTCCTTTTTCCGCTGAAATCTCTCCTCCGGAGGTTAAAATGGTCTGTACCCCAAGTCCATCAAGCTGCTTGATGGCCTCCAAGGGCTCCTCCACCCAATCAAACGCACGATGAAAGGTAAAATGCATTGGCTTTGCCAAATCCACCAACGCTTTGGTTCTTTCCACATCCACAGTAAAATCTTCCATCAAAATTCCAGAAACAATACCCTGCACACCCAAAGCCTTGCACGCCAAAATATCGGCTTTCATCACCTCAAACTCAGTATTGGAATAGGTGAAATGACCACCTCTCGGGCGAATCAAAACGTGGATGGGAATATTCAACTCCCTTTTAACCCATTGGATCAATCCAGCAGATGGCGTTACGCCTCCCACTCCGAGTTCCGAACAAAGTTCAATTCGATTCGCTCCTGCCCTTTCGGCATTCCTTGCCGATTCCAAGGAATTGGCACAAACTTCTACCAGCATATTGTATATTTATGACCCTCAAAATTAAACATACCATCGCATGGAACGACGCAAATTTCTCAAAAATTCCAGCCTCTCCGCAGCCGGACTGGTTTCCGCCTCTACTTTGGTCGCCTGTAAAACCGAGCCAAAGCCCGAAGCAGCTTCCGCTGCGGCAATTCCAACTCCCAATCCTATAAAACCCATTGTGGTCTGTACTTGGAACTTTTTCAATGCTACGGAGAAGGCGTGGGAGGTATTAAAGTCGGGCGGCAATGCCCTGGACGCCGTGGAGCAAGGCGTAATGGTAGAGGAAGCCGACGAAACCAACGAAACGGTGGGCAAAGGCGGCCGACCGGACCGTGATGGTAATGTTACCCTGGATGCCTGCATTATGGACAAGGATGGCAATTGCGGCTCGGTGGTCTGCTTGCAAAATATTGTGCACCCTGTTTCCGTGGCCAGAAAAGTAATGGAGGAAACCCCGCACATTATCTTGGCGGGCAAAGGCGCGGAGAAATTTGCCTATGAACAAGGCTTCAAAAAAGAAGACCTATTGACCGAAAGTACCAAAAAACAATACGAAGAGTGGTTGAAGACCTCTAAATATGAGACCACCATCAATATAGAAAACCACGATACCATTGGTATGTTGGCCATTGATGAAAATGGCGATATTTCCGGGGCTTGCACCACAAGTGGAATGGCCTATAAAGTAGCTGGGCGTGTTGGGGACTCCCCCATTATTGGCGCGGGACTGTTTATCGATAATGAAGTGGGTGGTGCCACCGCAACAGGTGTAGGCGAAGAAGTGATACGTACCGTGGGCAGCTTTTTGATCGTGGAATTGATGCGTCAAGGAAAAAGTCCGCAAGAAGCCTGCGAAGAAGGTGTAAAACGCATTATGAAGAAAAATAAGGACCGAAAAGATTTCCAAATTGGATTTTTGGCCATCAACAAAAATGGGGAAACGGGCGGCTACTGCGTGCATCCCGGGTTTACCTACCGGGAGTTTTCCGATAATGGGCACGAAAACCGAGAAGTCGTGAGCTTCTACGAATAGATATCAGAACCAAGAGCGCTACGCTTTTAGAAAAAAGACACAAGACCGCTTCGCTGATGGACATTAGATGTTAGACCGCTTCGCTTCTGGAAACAAGAACCAAGACGTCTTGACTCTTGGCTCAATAAGAATTTGCATACATTCAATAAAGTCATTTCAACAATGAAATCAGAAGAACTTATCAAGTCACTAACATTCAATCGTCTGTTAAAAATTTCAATTTTCAGCAGTCTAGGATTTAGTGTACTTTATTTTGGAATTGGAACAATCATGATAATTGCAGGCGCAAAAGTTCCTATTACACTAAATGGAAATCAAACAGAAGGAATAATAGGTTTTCTGCTCCATCTAGCATTTTTACCCATTTACTTCATTTTGATTTTTTTATTCGAATTTATAGTGCTGGTTTCTGGAATATGGATTTCAAAAAGACTTTTTTTCTTTAAATGAAGGATGATTAATAAGCAAAAAAAGTAGCATCAAAATTAGAAGAATATATTATATATCACTTGTCTCTTGATTCTTGGCTCTATATTCTAGGCTCTTTTGAACAGCAATTCGTACTTTTAAAACCTGCCTTTTATAATTGTTTATTGAAAATTGCTAACTGACAACTGAAAAATACATGTCCGAACAAAAACGACTTTTTTTACTTGATGCCTACGCACTTATATTCCGTGGTTATTATGCCTTGATCAAAAACCCGAGAATCAACTCCAAGGGAATGGATACCTCTGCTATTATGGGGTTTGTAAACTCTCTTTTTGATGTGATCAAACGCGAACAGCCCGACCATTTGGCCGTTGCTTTTGACAAGGGAGGCAGTGTAGAGCGCACCGAAATGTTTGAAGCATACAAAGCCAACCGTGACGAAACTCCTGATGCCATCCGCATTGCGGTGCCATACATCCAACAAATTTTGGAGGCCATGAAGATTCCCGTGGTGGAATTGGAAGGCTACGAAGCCGATGACCTTATCGGAACCTTGGCCAAACAGGCCGAAAAAGAGAATTACAAAGTATTTATGGTAACGCCCGACAAAGATTTTGGGCAGTTGGTGAGCGAGAACATTTTCATGTACCGCCCTGCCAGAATGGGCAACGGTATTGAAATTTGGGGCATTCCCGAAGTACAAAAACGCTTCGGCGTAAAACGTCCAGAGCAGGTAATCGACTATTTGGGAATGATGGGCGATGCAAGTGACAATATTCCCGGACTGCCCGGTGTGGGCGACAAGACCGCCAAAAAGTTCTTAGATCAATTCGATTCCATGGAAGGTTTGTTGAGCAATACCGACCAGCTCAAAGGCAAAATGAAGGAAAAAGTGGAAGAAAATGCCGAACTGGGCCGACTTTCACGAAAATTGGCTGAGATCAAAACCGATTGCGAAGTGCAATTTCACGCGGAGGATTACGAAATGTGTCCGCCCGATGCGGAAAAAGTGCAAGAAATCTTCGAAGAACTGGAATTCCGTAGGTTAAAGGATCAATTCATCAAAATATTTACGGGCGAGGCGGAAGCCAGCACCCAAGTGACCAATACCAAAACGGCCAAGGAAGAGGCCAAAGTGGCCGGAAGCGGTCAGTTTACGTTGTTTGGCGGTGATCCATCAGAAGCTGCGGCCACCATCAAAGATGTGAACAGCCGAAAAACCATTGCCGATGTCCCCCATTTTTATCAGCATGTACAAGATGGATTGGGCATGGAACTATTCCTTGAAACCTTGATGAAACAACCTTCCGTCTGTTTTGATACCGAGACCACTTCCCTAAATCCGTTGGAAGCCGAACTGGTGGGCATCGCCTTTAGTTGGTCACCAGGCAAAGGATTTTATGTGCCCTTTCCCGACAATGAAAACGACGCCAAACCTTTGATTGAAAAGCTACGCCCGTTTTTCGAATCTGAAGCCATTGAAAAAGTGGGGCAAAACCTGAAGTACGACATCAAAGTAATGCAAAACTATGGCGTGGAGGTGAAAGGCAAGTTGTTCGATACCATGTTGGCCCACTACCTCATCAACCCCGATATGCGCCACAATATGGATGTGCTTGCGGAAACCTACCTCAACTACACGCCCATTTCCATTACGGAACTTATTGGCAAAAAAGGCAAGAATCAGCTCAGCATGCGACAGGTTCCTTTGGAAAAACAAACGGAGTATGCCGTGGAAGATGCCGATATCACTTTCCAGTTGGGTTTAAAATTCACCCCAGAGCTGAAAGACGCACATACCGATAAATTGTTTGATGAAATCGAAATTCCGTTGGTTCGGGTATTGGCCGATATGGAACTAGAAGGCATCAATTTGGATAAGGAGTATCTAAATGACCTCTCGGTTGCGCTAGAAACGGATATTGCTGAGTTGGAAAAGAAAATCTATGAAGATGCCGGTGAGGAATTCAATATTGCCTCCCCCAAACAATTGGGCGACATCCTTTTTGGCAAACTAAAACTGGTGGACAAGCCCAAAAAGACCAAAACAGGGCAGTTTTCCACTTCGGAAGATGTGCTCTCCTACTTGGCCAAGGATCACGACATTATTCAGAATGTGTTGGACTACCGTGGATTGGCCAAACTAAAAAGCACCTACGTGGATGCGTTGCCCAACGAGGTACAGCAAAAAACAGGTCGAGTACACACGGATTATATGCAGACCGTAGCCGCTACGGGCCGTTTGAGCAGTAACAACCCGAACTTGCAGAACATTCCCATCCGTACAGAGCGCGGGCGACAAGTGCGCAAGGCGTTTATCCCACGGGATAAAAACTACGTACTCTTGGCTGCGGATTACTCCCAGATAGAATTGCGTATAATTGCGGCATTGAGCGAGGAAGACACCATGATTTCAGCCTTTAAAAACGGTGAGGACATTCACGCTTCCACTGCATCCAAGGTATTTAATGTACCGATTGAGGAGGTGACCCGCGAACAGCGTAGCAATGCCAAAACGGTGAACTTTGGGATTATTTACGGGGTTTCGGCCTTTGGGTTGAGCAACCAAACAGATTTGAGCCGTTCGGAGGCCAAGGAACTCATTGACACCTATTACAAAACCTACCCGAAATTGCGCAATTATATGAGCGAACAAGTGGATTTTGCCCGTGAGCACGGATATGTACAAACGGTTTTAGGGCGCCGTCGTTATTTAAAGGATATTAATGCAGGCAACCAAGTAGTGCGCGGGGCTGCGGAGCGAAACGCCGTGAACGCACCCATCCAAGGGAGTGCAGCGGACATTATAAAAATTGCGATGATCAATATCCATAAAAAACTTTCCGAAGGAAAATACAGGACCAAAATGTTGTTGCAGGTGCACGATGAATTGGTGTTCGATTGCTACAAACCCGAACTGGAGGAAATGAAGGAACTCATTAAAACCGAGATGGAAAACGCCTATAAACTGTCGGTACCCCTGGATGTGGAAGTAGGTATTGGTGAGAACTGGTTGGAGGCGCATTGATTAAACAAACCTCTTTTGAAGATACTTAAATTCTTCAATTACAAAATCTCCAAGATCATCATTAAAAAGAAGACTCTCTGCGTGTTGAAATAAATATTCCACAAAAAGAAAATCAATTTCTTTCTCTTGCAAATTAAAATACTTCTTAAATTCCCTAGGTTGTCCAAAAGCTTTTTCGGATAAAAATTCCACTTTAGTTGGTGCAAACATTTTTATGAAAGCCATTAACCTATTATTTTTTTCGCCAGCGTTTCTAAAAGTAGAAAAGGCACTTAACTTGTATTTGTGATGACCATCTACTAAAAAATCGTTGACTCTTTCAATCTCAGAATTTCTATTAGCCGTATTACCTCCCTCGTAATGATTTATTACAGCTTTTCTATACATTAATTTTCTCTTTTCTAAATTAAAAAAAGAAGTGAATTTATCCTGATAAAACTCTTTCAGGATTAAAAAATATATGGTCAAGATAGTTTCCATGAAGTTTCCCCCATCTTCATTTTTAATATAAATATTGGGTATTTTACCAGAGGTATCATCTTGAAGGCTTTTTTTAAACACTGAGATTAAAAGATACTTATTTAATATTTTCTTTAATCTTCTTGGATTGGTAAAATTTATGTGGATAAAAAAATCAGATATTCTTATATCCAACTTACCCTTAAACTGTTTTATTTCTATATCACGATTATCAAAGTATTGACCTACAAGTTTCTCAATACTATTTGGCTCTGGCATTGAAAAGTTAACATCAAATATCTTTTCTAAATATTCTTCAGATTTTACAATATCATTATACTTAGTCTTGATAGCTTCTCTAACCGCCTTTTTATCAACTCCACAAAAGAATATTGTTCTATTTCCATAGGTAAAAAATAATTTTAAAGCTGATAAAAGATTAAGTACATTCTCAGGTTCACATCGATCTAAATCATCAACAAATACAATATTATATTCCTTTTTACTATGGGCTTTTATTTTGTCCTCAAATCGAACAAACTCAGTTTTGAATTCTTCTTTAAGCTTAACAAAAGATTTCTCTTTTTCTGATTCCAATTCTTCGGTAAAAGTCTTTCCATCAAAGGTTAGAATTGGCAAGGAAATTTTAATTGATTTGGTAAATCCTTTTAATAATTTTTCAGCAACCTTTATCAATTCTCCAGCCATTTCCTCTTCAGCACCTGTAGATTTTGAAATTAAAAATTCAAGAAGTGAAAGTGACAAGTTATTATCGGTTTCAAACTCCCAAGTATCAAAAAAGAATGTATTAAAATTAGGCTTGAGTTCCTTTTGGAGATATTTCATCAGCGTACTCTTTCCGCTACCCCATTCCCCATAAAGGGCAAACATTTTAATTTCAGAAAATTGCTCTTTATTATTCTCCAAAAAAAGTTTGATCAAATCACCCTTTTCAATAATTCCTAAATAGTCATTTTCTTTTGTAAGGTCTTCAATCGGTAGATTATTAAGGAGTTTTATGTCCATTTTTACTTCATTTTTTTAAATGTAGGAAAACTTCTTTTATTATTACTTCTAAAAAAAGAATGATAGAGCCAAAACCAATCCAACTGATTATAACCTTAAACTACCGATATTGCGCCTGATTCATTTTTGGTGTATATTTGCACCAAATAGTGGTTGTTATGGCAAGACAGAGCATTTCCCTTACAGAACCCAATGATGAGTGGTTAAAATCCCAAGTGGACAGCAAAGAGTATTCCAGCAAAAGCGAGTTGGTAAACGACCTCATCAGGCAGGCTCGGAACCAACAGGCGCAATTGGACTGGATACGGGCCAAACTCACCAAGGCCGAAAACAGCGGGTTCACAACGGATAGTAAGGATGATATTTTAAAGCAATCCAAATCCTCTTAGCGTGGCCAAGTATAGGTTGAGCAATGAGGCCAAGGAAGATTTGATTCGAATACACCGGTATGGCGTGGCCAAATTTGGCATGGCACAGGCCGATACTTACTTTGAAGCTTTTTTTGAACATTTTGACCGAATTGCCCAAAATCCTTTTTCCTTTGAATCCGTAGATCACATCAAAAAAGGGTATAGGCGCTGTGTCTGTGGTTCGGACAGTATATTTTTTAGATTGAACAATGATATGGTTGAAATCATGGCCATTGTGGGAAGGCAAGATTTGGATAACTTGCTTTGATTACGCGGAATTTCTTGTAATCAACTATCTTTAATCCATGGACATTAAACTCACAGAAGCCCAGAAGATCAAAATCCTGAACTCGGACGACCTGTACGGCATTATGCAGCGCATTCTCTTGCGCGAGGACAAAATAGACCAGAACCGGGAGCACTTTTGGGTCATTGGGCTGGAGAACAACAACCGCATTTTGTTTATAGAGCTGATCAGTCTGGGCACCGTGAACCGTGCCCTGGCCGAGCCCATGGAGGTCTTTAGCTTGGCCCTGCAGAAAAGGGCGGTAAAGATCATCCTGTGCCACAACCACCCTACGGGCGAACTCACGTCCACGGAGGTGGACAAGGACATCACAGACCGCCTTATACAAGTGGGCATTATTGTGAACACACAGGTACTGGACCATTTGATCATCTCCACCAAAAGCTACCTGAGCTTTAAGGACATTGGGCTTATGGACGAACTTTTGGAGAGCACCCAGTACGTACCCAGCTACGTTTTGGAAAAACGCTTTAAAAAAGAGGCTGCCGACATTGCCAAACGAAAACGCGAAATTGAAATCGCCCGAGAAATGAAGGGAAAGGGTATGGATGTGGAGACCATTTCCGAAATCACTGGACTTTCCGTGGAGGAGGTGAAAAAACTAAGGGCGAAGCGGAAGAAATAGTATAAACCAAAATTAAACTTGTAGAATCAAGATTAGATATCACATCAAACTAAACTGCACATAAAAATGAAAACTATCAAACTACTTTTGCTATTGGTAACGGCAGCATTGGCAAGCTGTGGCAATCCAAAGCCCGAAACCACTGCAACTACCGAGACTCCCGAAACCGTACAAGATGAACGGGAATTCTATCAATTAAAAATCTATTCTTTTAGTTCCGAAGACCAAATAGCTGCCACCGACAATTACCTGAAAAATGCCTTTATGCCTGCGGTTAAGAAACAGGGCATCGATAAAGTGGGTGTTTTTAAATTTCGCACCAATGAAACAGACACGGTACAAAAAACCTACGTGCTTCTTCCTTTAAAAGGTGTGCAACAGTTCACAGAACTGGACAACAAACTCCTGGAAGACGAGGAATATACCGCAGCAGGAAGCGCGTACATCAATGCCAATTACGATAACCCGCCCTATGATCGCATCCAGTCCATACTTTTGCAAGCATTCCCCGATATGCCCATAATGGAGGTGCCTGATTTGGATAGTCCAAGGTCGGAACGCGTGTACGAACTGAGAAGCTACGAATCCGCTACGGAAAAATACTATCGCAACAAGGTGGATATGTTCAATGCAGGAGGCGAAATCCCTCTTTTTGACCGATTGGGCTTCAACGCCGTGTTTTATGGCGAGGTGCTTTCAGGCGCCAATATGCCCAACTTAATGTACATGACCACCCACGCCGATATGGCAACCAGAGAAAAAAATTGGGAAGCTTTTGTGGATGCACCGGAATGGAAGGAACTCATTGCCATGCCCAAGTATGAAAACAATGTATCCCATGCCGATATTTGGTTCTTATACCCTACCGAATATTCGGATTATTAAAAGTCTCTTTTTCAAAAAGAATGAAATTCTTTGTCACATCTGGTATCAAATCCTCCCTTAATCTCCCGAATCAGGTTCGGGACAGGCTCTCCAAAGGAGGGAAACTTCTCCCCTTTGGGAGACCGGAGAGGGGATTTATAGAAAACTAAAGTAACTGCAATAAAACCCTTTCCACAAAATTAAAAAAGGTTGTTTAAAAGCAACAAAAGTTTGAATTTGTCAGGTTGAGCCCTTCGACTATACTCAGGATAAACTAAAGTCGAAACCCATTGATTATCAACATACTTTAGGTTCTCGACTGCGCTCGAACTGACAGATAACTAGCTTTTTAAACAACCTCTTTCATTCCTCTTCATAGCATAATGATCAATTGCCAAAACTATTGGCCAATCGTGGTTTTTGACTTTTGCTCCCAATAAACAAATCCGTAAGCGGTTTAAAGTGTCGCTTCCACTGGTAGGGAGCAAAGTCAAACCACAATTTAACATCGGGGGCGTTGCCTTCCTGCACCGTAAAACCGTCTTCAATCTGAAAATCCAGACGGTTGAACGAGTTGGCAGATTCGGCTGCCCCATCCCGGTAAATGAACTGGTTTCCCCATCCTGCCATATAAAAACGCAATGTAGTGTATTTACCTTCGGGCAAGGAAAGTACGCTTTTGGAACGCATAAAGTTTCCGGAAGCTATACCTTTTAGGGTTACCGGGTTCTGACCGGGAAAATCTATAATAAAGTGTTCATTACCCTGCGCATCTATTGCTGAGAACTTAGTAATGTTAAGGGTCATTTCTGAAACATGGAGCGCTGTAGCGGCCTCATTTTTCAAAATCAACTCGGCTCCTTTGGCTTCGGTGCCGTACCAGTCTGCCATTACACTCGGGGTGTAAGCAGCTATTGACCATATTGTTGGATAAAAATTCGTCTTTTTCATAGCTATTGTATATCTAACTTATACAGGTACAAAGTTGCGGTGGTTTTCCCAACCGGGCGTCCAACAGATTATCCATTTTATATGCTACATTAACACGAAATACACTTTTTAAGATTTTTTTAGGTTAAAATGACATAAATTTAACTTCCATACAGCATACCGTATTATCTTTCGGAAGTATGAAGATCAACTACATTTTTTTATTGCTTGCACTGGTTGCTGAAATCATAGGAACCATCGGAGGTTTTGGCTCATCAGTGTTCTTTGTACCGCTGGGCAACTTTTATTTTGATTTTTATTCCGTGCTGGGCATGACGGCCATTTTCCACCTATCCAGCAACCTTAGTAAGATCTTTCTGTTCAAAAAAGGGTTGGACAAAAAGCTGCTGCTTTACATCGGTGCTCCCTCGGTGCTCTTCGTGATTGTGGGTGGGTTTCTCTCTAAAATAGTAAACAGCAGTGCACTGGAAATTGTGTTGGGCGTATTTCTGGTTGCCTTTAGTCTACTGTTTCTCATAAAAAGCGAGATCATTATACTTCCAAACAAAAAGAATTCTGTAATCGGAGGTGCATTATCAGGGTTCTCTGCCGGTCTTTTGGGCACAGGAGGCGCTATCCGTGGATTGACCATGGCTGCTTTCAATTTGGAAAAAAGTGCCTTTATTGCCACTTCCGCCTTTATTGATTTTATGATTGATTTCTCCCGAACCTTTGTGTACTACGGAAATGGCTACATCGGCAAACAAGAATTGACCTATCTTCCCTTTTTGTTCGTAATTGGTTTGGTGGGTACGTATTTGGGAAAAAGAATACTGCATTACATCCCACAAGAAAAATTCCGCAAACTAAGTTTAATCTTTATCCTGCTTATTGGATTGGCCACCATCGCCGGTTTGGTATTGAATTATTGGGGCTCATTTTCTTCGTAATTCTCCCCTATTTTATCCAACACCCTTAAAAAGGTCTCAAACTCGGATGTATCCACATCCTTTATGGCCAGTTTTCGCAGTTGCATTGCGCTAGGCAAGGTAGTGTCCAGAATTTCCTTTCCCTTTGGGGTCAGTTCCAGTTTAAAACGTTTTTGGTCACCTTCAAAACGGGTCTTGGAAATCCAACCTTTGCGCTCCAAACCACCAATAACCCTGGAGGTTGTGGCGCGATTGCGAAAATTTTCATTCACAATATCACGCTGACTGGCATTTTCACCAAGTTGATGAATTTGATAGAGAATCACCCATTGCTCAATGGTCGTATCCACTCCAAGTTCATTAAAAGTGCGCAAATACGCCTTTTGGATTTTACGGAGCACCAAATCCAAGTGGAACCCCATCCCTTGTATTTCATCTATACGATTGAGCATCTTTTTGAGAATAGCCACAAAAATAGGGATTCCGATTTAGTTGGTCCGCCATGCCTCATCACAGTATCAATTTTAACTCAAATTTCAACCAACAAAATCGTTTTCGTATCTCAAAATTATTATTTTTGTTGTTGATGCAACAATATAAAATTAGACAATAAAAAATATATAAAAGACCATGGAGACATCAACACTTCCAAAAGGAACAAATACATCTGAAGACTTTATGCCCATCAACGGGACGGATTACATCGAATTGTATGTAGGAAACTCCAAACAAGCGGCACATTATTACAAAACCGCCTTTGGTTTTCAATCCTATGCACAGGCTGGATTGGAAACTGGACTAAAAGACCGTGAAAGTTACGTAGTGGTTCAGGATAAAATTCGTTTGGTGCTTACCTCTCCCTTAAAGAGTGGAACAGAGATTGGAAAACACATCGACAAGCACGGCGATGGCGTAAAAGTTGTGGCCCTATGGGTGGATGATGCCACCCAAGCCTATAACAATGCAATGGAAAGAGGTGCTAAATCCTACATGGAGCCAAGGGTTGAAGAGGACAAGAATGGAAAAGTGGTACGTGCTGGAATTTACACCTATGGTGAGACCGTGCATATTTTTGTGGAACGCAAAGATTATAATGGTACATTCCTTCCCGGATACAAAAAATGGGAAACCCCGGATTACAACCCAGAACCTACGGGCCTAAAATTTGTAGACCACATGGTTGGCAATGTAGGTTGGAACAAAATGAACCATTGGGTAAAGTTTTACGAAGATGTTATGGGATTCAAGAACATCCTATCTTTTGATGACAATGACATTTCTACAGACTACACCGCTTTAATGAGCAAGGTAATGAGCAACGGAAACGGTCGCATCAAATTCCCGATTAACGAACCTGCCAAAGGAAAGAAAAAGTCACAGGTGGAAGAATATTTGGATTTTTATGAGGATGAAGGCGTACAGCACATTGCCGTGGCCACCGACGATATTATTAAAACTGTTCGTGACTTAAGAAGTCGTGGCGTAGAGTTCCTAAGAGTTCCGGCCACTTATTATGATGCCGTTACAGACCGTGTCGGTGAAATTGACGAGGATATTGCCCCATTGAAAGAATTGGGCATCTTGGTAGACCGTGATGATGAGGGGTATTTGCTGCAAATCTTTACCAAGCCAGTAGAGCCCAGACCAACCATGTTCTTTGAAATTATCCAAAGAAAAGGCGCACAATCATTTGGAAAGGGTAACTTTAAAGCATTGTTCGAGGCCATTGAGCGTGAGCAAGAGCTTCGAGGCACTTTGCACTAACATGTGGTTCAAAGTTTTTGAGCTTGAACTTGATTCTTGAATTTGAACTTAAATGTAACACCATGCCTATTTATCATAAACTCGGGAAAATTCCGCAGAAACGGCATACCCAATTCGAGAAGCCCGATGGCGGCCTCTATTACGAGCAGCTTTTTGGGACTATCGGTTTTGATGGGATGTCCTCACTGTCCTACCACGTTCACCGACCCACTCAGGTCAAGGAAATTGATAAGGCCTTGGACGTGAGCCCAAAGATTGCGGTGGCAAAGAACATCACCAGCCGAAAATTAATCGGTTTTGATGTAGCCCCAAAAAATGATTTCTTGGAAGCGCGCGAACCGCTATTGGTAAACAACGATGTTCACATAGGTTTGGCTGCACCCAAAAAATCCGTAACGGACTATTTTTATAAAAATGCCGATGCGGATGAAATGCTCTTTATCCACAAAGGGTCGGGAACCTTAAAAACCTTTTTGGGAAACATTCCTTTTGAATATGGGGATTACCTCATCATTCCACGGGGGATGATCTATCAAATAGAATTTGACACGGAGGACAACCGTATTTTATATGCAGAGTCCTTCCACCCAATTTATACCCCAAAACGATATCGCAATTGGTTTGGCCAACTTTTGGAGCACTCCCCTTTCTGCGAACGGGACTACAAACTGCCGCAGGACCTTCAAACTTTTGATGAAAAAGGAGAGTTTTTGATGAAAATCAAGAAACAGGGTATGTTGCACCAACTCGTATATGCCACGCATCCTTTTGATGTGGTCGGTTGGGACGGTTATAACTTCCCCTACGGATTTTCCATCCATAATTTTGAACCGATTACGGGACGTGTGCATCAACCGCCACCTGTGCATCAAACTTTTGAGACGGGTGCCTTTGTGGTGTGTTCGTTCTGTCCTAGATTGTACGATTATCACCCAAAATCCATACCCGCTCCATACAACCATTCCAATATAGATTCCGATGAAGTATTGTATTATGTAGATGGTGACTTTATGAGCAGAACAGGCATTGGCCCGGGTTATATTTCGTTGCATCCTGCAGGTATTCCCCATGGGCCGCACCCCGGAACTTATGAAGCCAGTATCGGCAAAAAAGAAACCAAGGAGTTGGCGGTGATGATAGATACCTTTAAACCCTTACAGATTACCGAGAATGCACTTAAGATTGACGATGGCAAGTATTATAAATCGTGGTTGGAGTAAATATTCGGATTCCTTTTCTTGCCTTCTGTCATTTCGAGCGCAGTCGAGAAAAGAAGGCGTTGTTTATCGCTCTCGACTGCGCTCGAGCTGACAGTTCGAAATGACAAAAAGATAAGATTCCCGTTTTCACGGGAATGACATATAAAAAGTTACATGATCATAGAAATACCCGAAAACTCAGATTTTTCGATTCACAATATTCCCTTTGGGATTTTTTCCACTAAAGGTAGAAGCCCGCGAGTAGGCGTTGCCGTTGGTGAACATATTTTGGATTTGGCCGCTGTGGCCGAATTGGATGTGTTCGATTTCAATACGGCTTTGCTGGAAAAAGACACCTTGAATGATTTTATTTCGCTTGGGAAAGAAATCACTACACGGGTTCGTAAAAAAATCCAATATTGGCTAAAAGACGACGATTCCGTTTTGGCTGGAAAACCAGAACTATTCGTAAAGCAGAGCGAGGCCCAAATGCATATTCCCGTAGCGGTTGGGGACTATACCGATTTTTATTCGAGTCTGGAACACGCCACCAATGTGGGGAAAATGTTTCGTGACCCCGAAAATGCCCTTTTGCCCAATTGGAAACATATTCCAGTTGGTTATCATGGCAGGGCAAGCTCCATTATTGTTAGTGGTCAACCCATTCATCGTCCGAAAGGACAAACAATGCCAAAAGATTCGGATGCGCCCGTGTTTGGCCCTACGCGACGCTTGGATTTTGAACTGGAAATGGGTTTCATCTCTGGAAAAGACACCCAATTGGGCGAATCCGTTTCTACAAAAGATGCCGAGAATCACATCTTCGGGCTGGTATTATTCAACGATTGGTCGGCGCGTGATATCCAAAAATGGGAATACATACCGCTTGGGCCTTTCTTGGCGAAGAATTTCGCTTCGTCCATTTCGCCTTGGGTGGTTACTTTGGAGGCCTTGGAACCCTTCAAATTAGCAGGGCCCAAACAAGAACCTGAAGTATTGCCTTATTTACAATTTGAGGGTGCGAAGAATTACGATATCAATTTAGAAGTAAACATTGCCCCAGAACAAGGTGAAGAAACCACGGTTTGCTCAAGTAATTTTAAACATATGTACTGGAACATGGCCCAACAATTGGCGCATCATACCGTAAATGGGTGCAACATTAATATTGGTGACATGATGGCTTCAGGAACCATTTCGGGTAAGGAAGAAAACAGTTTTGGCTCCATGCTCGAATTGTCTTGGGGAGGCACAAAATCTATCAAACTAAAAAATGGTAGCGAACGCAAATTTATAGAAGATGGCGACACGGTGATTATGCGCGGTTTCGCCAAAAAGGGCGATATTAGGGTCGGATTTGGCGAGGTGACCACCAAAGTGTTGCCTGCTAAATGATTTTGGTAGCTGAGCGGAGTCGAAGCTACTGAATGGTGACTGAGCGCAGTCGAAGTCCCCTTAACTGAAAACGAATAGAGATTCCTGCTTTCGCAGGAATGACATAGGAAACCAACTAGAGATTCCCACCTTTGTGGGAATGATAGAAGAATAGCATATGATCAAAACCATAGACCCAAATACAATACCACAACCCGAACTGTACAGTATTTTATCTACCGCGGTAGCTCCCAGACCGATTTGCTTTGCAAGTACGGTGGACGCGGCCGGCAATGTAAACCTGAGCCCGTTCAGTTTTTTTAATGTGTTCAGTTCCAATCCGCCTGTGATGGTATTTTCGCCTGCGAGGAGCGGTAGGGACAATTCCTTGAAACATACCCACCAAAATGTGGTGGAAGTGCCCGAAGTGGTCATCAACGTGGTAAACCATGCAATGGCAGAGCAAATGTCGCTTTCCAGTACGGCCTACGACAAGGGCGTTAACGAATTTGTGAAAGCTGGTTTTACCGAAGTGCCCAGTGTAAAAGTAAAACCGCCCCGAGTGGGCGAAGCGCCCGTTTCCTTTGAGTGCAGTGTTTTGGAAGTGGTTGAATTGGCGCAAACCCCTGGTGCGGGAAATTTGATCATTGCACAGGTTGATATGATCCATGTAAACGATGACTACTTTACCAATGGTGTGCTGGATACCGAAAAATTGGACTTGGTGGGCCGTATGGGGGGCAATTGGTATATCCGAGCCATTAAAGAGTCCTTGTTCGAGATTCCAAAGCCCATTCGCACCCACGGCATTGGCGTGGATGCTTTGCCCAAGGGCATTAGAGAAAGTGATATACTTACAGGAAACAATTTAGGGCGATTGGGAAATTTGGAGCAATTACCTTCCCCAAAAGACATTGAAACCATTATTGAGGCCGAGGGAATACAAGATAAATCCAAAACCGAACTGCACACCTTGGCCAAACAGCTATTGGAGGAAGGTGATGCTGTAAAGGCAATGGCGTATTTATTGTTTGCGGAGGGATTGTGATAGTTCAACTAAAACATTTAATTTATATCTATATTTGCTAAATATAGACATATTTTATAATTTTGAGTAATCAATAAGTTGTTTGTCATGAATGTCAGTTTTACCAAAAAACAGGAAGAATATATTACCGAACAAGTTGCCACTGGGGAATATCAAAATAATAGCGAAGTTATTCGTGACGCCTTACGTTTACACAAAATTTATAGGGACAAGGTCATTAATGACCTTAGAAATGAAATAGAGAAAGGCTGGAAGGGACCAGACAGCCCAAGAACCATGGAGGAAATCATTGCTTCAAAAAGAAATGGATGATAAGCGACTACGTTCTATCACAAGAAGCGGATGATGATATTGAGGATATTTTTGAATATGGGGAGCACAAATTCGGCACCTCTAAAGCCATTGAATATCTAATTGGCATGAACAATCACTTTGAAGCAATTGCCAAAAATCCCGATATAAGAAAAGAAAGAAAAGAAATCAAGGATGGGCTTTTTAGTTTCCCTTACGTTTCCCATATTATATTCTATCGTAAAATGGACGGTTATGTACGCATAATAAGGGTACTGTACGGTGGTAGGGATTTGATAAAATTCTTATTCTAAAATTCAATCAGAAAAATGAAAAAAGACATAAAGTCCATCTTCAAACCGCATTTAGTGCCGAAAGAGGTCTATAAAGGCGGAAAAAATATTCCCCCGACCGATAAAAAAATATATAAGCTATCCTCCAACGAAAATCCTTTGGGTGCATCGCCCAAGGCTGTTGCTGCGATGAAGGCCGCCATGGACAAAATTGATATTTACCCGGACCAAACGGACATCCGTTTACGCGAGGCTTTGGTCCAAGATTTTGGTGGTCAGTTGAGCGCCGACCAGTTTTTGTGCGGCAATAGCGGTTCGGAAGTTATCGACATTATTCTTCGAGCTTTTATCAACGAAGGTGACGAGGTGATTTTTTCCAATCCCTGCTTCCTGCCCTACTCCGTTTTTTCCAGATGGTATGGCGCCCACCAAGTGGACATTCCCCTTTTGGCCCCCAACTACGAATTGGATGTGGAAGGTATCTTGAACGCTATCACAGAGAAGACCAAGGTAATCTTCTTGACCAGTCCCAACAATCCAACGGGCACCTATATTCCCAAATCGGTGATGGACGATTTCATAACTCGTGTTCCTAAGAATATTGTGGTGGTGTTTGATGAGGTCTACCGCCACTTTGCCGATGCAGAAGATTATGTTACCGCATTGCCTTATGTATTGGAAGGTTACAATGTGGTTGGGCTCAACAGTTTTTCCAAAACCTACGGATTGGCAGGACAGCGCATTGGGTACGGCTATACTACAGCCACCATTGCCAATTATGTACGTTTGATTCATAAGCCTTTTTTACTTCCATTGACTTCCATTGAAGCCGCTATCGGAGCTTTGAACGATACCGAATTTATTGCCGAAACCGTAAAAACCGTTTTGGAAGGCAGAACTTTTATTGCCAAGACTTTTGATGAATTGGACATCAAATATTGGCCAAGCCAAGCGAACTTTTTTATCATTGCCCCGCCATTACCCGAAATGGAGTTCACGGACAAAATGATGGAAGAAGGGATTATGGTTCGTCCCGTTTCACAGTTTGGTGCCCCGGGAAAAGTTCGTATTACCATAGGTAATAAAGAGGCGAATGAAGCATTGGTGAAAGCCTTAAGGAAGATGATGGACATTTAGTTGTCATTCCGCACTTGATGCGGAATCCATTTTGGATATTTTTTTGGATTCCTGCCTTCGCAGGAATGACAACTACAACACAAATCGATACGTAGCCTTCAACAAAAAGATATTTTGTGGTTTTTGACCAAAAATGTTGTCGCCCAAACTGGACAACAGTCCATTGGTCGGGTCGCCATTCCTTGACACATCTTGAGACCATACCAAGAATATTTCCGACCCTGGGATGTACTCCCATCGGATGACCAAGTTGGAACGGAACTGCACAAAGGAAAAGTCTGGATTGTCAAAACTAAAATCGGTTACGCCATCCAAATCTTCATCAATGGTGAAGGTACCATCGTTCAAGGTAGTTTGTTCAGGAGTGTATTGCACAAATCGGTCCTCAAAAGTTTTGGCCAAAGGGTCGGTGATGTTTTTGAAATTGGAATAGCGTCCTCTCGAAATAAAGGGTTGTCCCCAATACTGAATGGTCAAATTGGGGTTGATGGTATAGTTTAAACGCACCGACATACTCAAGGTACGCTGATTAATTTCCCCGTTCAGGTAGCGCGGCGAACCATTGACATTATCAAAATTATCAATATACTGTAATTTATCGTGATTGATATCCAAAGAAGGGAATACGGAAATCCGTAATGCATTTAAGGGCTGATAAACAAACCCTCCTTCCATATAATAGTTTTGTATGGAGTTGTCCAGCGCTTTTCTACCATTGTGAAAAAATGAGAATCGCAATTTCCTCCTGTAATCCGTATTGATACTGTTCCAAAAGCTCACCCAGGGCGATTGTCGTAATCTTGGGCCACCTCGCAAGGCAAAATTGGAATACTCGATAGGGGCAAAATTGAACCCGATATTGGTGTTCCAATTGTCCTTCCAGTTTTGCCAGCTATTGGTATTGAACTGCAAATAATTATGATTTCCCATAAAATCCCAAGCCGTCCAATGGTTATAATTAATACCTACGCGCCTAAAGGTACTGTCCGGCTTTAAGGTTTGATAGCCTATCCAAGTATAATGCCGTACATCGTCAGCCTGACGCTGAAACCCGATATCGTTGAGCTCCAATTCGGGCGATCGCCAAGTAGCTCCGGACTCGAAGCGCCAATGTCCATTTCCTATCTTTCCAATTTGCACGTTGCCCCCAGTTCCTGTCAATGATGTTCTCGTGGTATCCACAGCGACGTGGTCTGCCCCCACCCTATCGAACAAATGGGTGATGGATTCTTGGGTATTGGTGATGGCTTCTTCGTTTCCTCGAACATGGCTCATGGTAATATTGCCCCCAACATACCAATCTCGGTTGGCCCATTGGTGTTTAAAATCCAAGCCGCCAGTGTAAGCGGCATCATGCAAAAAATTGAGCTGATCAGGAATTTGCTCGCGATTGGTGGCTGTAAAGATGCCTCCTATATACGAGTTCCTTTCATTGAAGTCTTTCTGTAATCGGCCGACAAAATAATTGGTAAGGGGTTCCACCATTTCCTTTCTGGTATTTCCTTCACCATTAATAATAGTGGCTGTTCGTTGTGCTGTCACACTTTCCAACACGCCTATGGCCCAACCATCTTTGGTTTTGCCGCTAAATTTGGCCGCACCGATTATAGGAGTGTTATCGGGCTGGTCCACAAACTCATCATCCGATGTATCGGGGTACCCTTGTGGGCTTCTACCAATTCTTCGGGAATAGAATATATTATCGGAACCGAATGTATTCCCCGCTTCGGATTGCGATACACTAAAGTCAAAAATATTTTTGTTCTCCACAAAAAATGGACGTCGCTCTTGGAAAAATATCTGAAAACCATCCAAAGCAATGGCCGATGGGTCGGCATCTACCTGTCCAAAATCTGGATTCACCGTTAAATCTAAGGTAAGATCGTTGGTGATGCCTATCTTGGCATCCAAACCTGCCGTAATATTGCTTTCGCTACCATCCCTAAACGGATTTCCCTCTTCTGCTTCGTAGGTTTCTGTTTTTGCCACTGTGTAAGGCTGAATCTCCAATTGTTTTTGAGGCTCAATATTATTTAGTCCGTGTAGTTCCCCAAACTCACTTACCCAACCGGGCTGGTCCACGGGTTTACGTTGCCACACGGAGCGTTCTTCATTTCTAAAAAAGCGTCTTGTGGACTGAAAACCCCAAACTTGTTCTTCTGCACTACCAAATTTCAATTGACTTAAAGGGATACGAAGTTCCGCGGTCCACCCCTTATCATCTACATGGGCCTTAGCATACCAAATAGGGTTCCAGCTCGGATCCCAATTGTTCCCATTGTTGGATATAAACTCATCGCCCTTTACTCCTGCAGCGGTAATGGTAAAGGAGAATGCGGTACGCTTATCAAAATAACTATCTATATTGAACTCTACCCAATCTCCGTCAAAACCATCCCTACGGGACAATCTCCGTACAATTTTATCGGGTTCGGAATCATAACAGCGTACACCTATATATAGGTTTTTGCTATCGTACAATATTTTGAATTTGGTTTGATGGGCAGGCGGGGTGTTTTCATCGGGCTGCCATTCAATATAATCTCCGCCCCATTCTACAAGATTCCATGCCTCATCTTCCAAAATACCATTTATGGTAGGAGCGGCATATTGCCCCAAAGCTTTAGTGGTATACTTTTTTTTGATGATGACCTCCGTGGAATCTTGCGCTTGGAGATTGTAAAAAAAGAAAAGACTTAAGAAAACTGGTACTACGTTTCTCACTTGGTCGTTTTTTGATTAGATAGATGTATTAAAGACCTGTGAAAATGGCATGAGTTACAGTCGACGTTTTTTTTAATCTTTTTTTAACATTTTCAACAAGCTATATTGCAGGACCTTTATAAAGCATCCAATTGGATTTTAAAAAAGTGGAAAAATATTCCCGATCAACCGTTTGTAATTCAATCTAATAATTGTACATTTGCAGCCCGTTATTCGGGATAGGTTATTAAATCAATAATATTCGAGAAGTGGATACATTAAGTTATAAAACTATTTCCGCCAATAAATCTACTGTTGACAAACAATGGTTATTGGTTGATGCTGAAGGACAGACCTTAGGAAGATTGGCGTCTAAAGTAGCCAAAATACTTAGAGGGAAATATAAGACCAACTTTACCCCCCATGTTGATTGTGGAGACAATGTCATTGTCATCAATGCTGAAAAAATCGATATGTCAGGCAACAAGTGGGATGAGAAAGAATATCTAAGATATACCGGTTATCCCGGTGGGCAACGTTCCGCTTCTGCTAGAGAAGTGTTGGAAAAACATCCCGAGCGCATTATCGAAGGTTCTGTAAAAGGAATGCTTCCAAAAAACAAACTTGGAGCTGACTTGTTCAGAAACCTAAAGGTATATGCCGGTGCTGAGCACGGGCAAGAAGCGCAAAAACCAAAAGCTATAAACTTAAACGACTACAAATAATGGAAGTGGTTCATAAGATAGGTAGAAGAAAAACCGCTGTGGCAAGAGTATATGTTTCCGAAGGATCTGGAAACATCACAGTAAACAAAAGAGATCTTAACGATTACTTTACCACTGGTACATTGCAGTACAAAGTGAGACAGCCTTTCACTTTAACTGAAACCGATGGCAATTACGATGTGAAAGTAAATGTCTTCGGTGGTGGAATCACAGGTCAGGCAGAGGCTGTTCGTTTGGCTTTGTCCAGGGCAATGTGCGAAATAGACGCAGAAAATAGAGGGATTCTTAAGCCGGAAGGTTTATTGACAAGGGATCCGAGAATGGTGGAAAGAAAGAAATTCGGTCAGAAGAAAGCCCGTAAGAAATTCCAATTCTCCAAACGTTAATATACTTTGGGTGCCCTGGCATTCAATTATAGATAAGTTCATTGAAAACCCTGAAATTATGTACTATACTTTCAGGGTTAAATTTTTAACCAAGTTGTCGTTGTTCCAAAAGGGATTAACAATTCAACTTTTTGGAAACTAGTTTAGCATCTAAATGTGTTGGGCGAACAAAATTTTGTGACCACCAATGCATTGCTACTTACAACGGAACGTAAACTAAGTACAAAAAATGGCAAGTAAAATTGAAGTAAAAGACTTACTGGAAGCAGGTGTGCATTTTGGACACCTAACAAGAAAGTGGAATCCGAACATGGCTCCCTACATCTACATGGAGCGTAACGGAATCCACGTAATCAATCTCTACAAAACAGTTGCAAAACTTGAGGAAGCCAACGAAGCCCTTAAAAAAATTGCATCCTCAGGAAGAAAAATCCTATTTGTAGCCACAAAAAAACAAGCAAAGGACATTGTCGCAGACAAAGTATCCAAAGTAAACATGCCGTACATCACCGAAAGATGGCCAGGTGGTATGTTGACCAACTTTGTAACCATTCGTAAAGCTGTTAAGAAAATGGCAGCTATCGACCGCATGAAAAAAGATGGTACATTCAACACCCTTTCCAAAAAAGAAAGATTGCAGGTTGACCGTTTGCGTGCCAAGTTGGACAAGAACTTAGGTTCCATTGCCGACATGACCCGTTTGCCAGGCGCACTTTTCATTGTTGATACCATGCGTGAGCACATCGCAGTTAAAGAGGCCCAAAAATTGAACATCCCGATTTTTGCCATGGTAGATACCAACTCAGACCCTCGCGATGTTGATTACGCCATCCCATCCAATGACGATGCAGGTAAATCCATCGAAGCGATCATGGAATCCGTAACCCAAGCAGTGGCCGAAGGTTTGGAAGAGCGCAAGAGCGAGAAAAACAGCGGAAAGGACAAAGAAGAAGATTCCAAGAAGGAGGAGAAAAAAGCTGAGGCCGCTCCAAAAAAGGAAGAAAAAGCCGCTGAGGAAAAACCAGCCAAAAAAGCTGAGGCCGAAGCTCCCAAAAAAGAAGCAAAAGAAGAGGCAAAACCGGACGACCTTACCAAAATTGAAGGTATTGGACCAAAAGCTGCCGAAGCTCTTGTAGCCAATGGAGTAAAAACTTACACCGACCTAGCCGATGCCGATGCCGAAAAAGTTAAGGAAATCTTGACCGAGGCCAGCTCAACTTTGGCCCACTTGGATCCAACATCTTGGCCAAAACAAGCTAAAATGGCTGCCGATGGAAAATGGGACGAACTTAAAGAATGGCAAGACAACGTAAAAGGTGGCGTTGAATAAACCTGCTGATTTAACATTGTCCTAAACAAAAACACTTTTACAGTGTTTTACTTTACGTAAAATTTAAAAAAGAAAAGAAAATGGCAAAGATTACCGCCGCAGAAGTAAATAAATTAAGAAAGGCCACTGGAGCTGGAATGATGGATTGTAAAAAAGCTTTGGTCGAAGCCGAAGGTGATTTCGACCAAGCAATTGAGATCCTTAGAAAAAAAGGTCAAAAAGTTGCAGCAAAAAGAGCTGACAGGGAATCTTCAGAAGGTGCAGCCATCGCAAAAGTAAACAGCGATAGCACACAAGGTGTTGTTATCTCCTTGAACTGCGAAACCGACTTTGTTGCCAAGAACGATAGCTTTGTAAAACTTGCTAACGATTTAGCCGACCTGGCACTTGGTTTCGATAGCAAAGACGATTTCCTAGCCGCCTCTTTTGATGGAATGACCGTTGCCGATAAATTGACAGAGCAAACCGGTGTAATAGGTGAAAAAATCGAGATTGGAAGTTTTGAAAGATTGAACGCCCCTTTCGTAGGTTCTTACATCCACGCAGGTAACAAAATCGCCACTTTGGTAGGTTTGTCCGCCAATGTTGATGGCGCTGCCGAAGCTGCAAAAGATGTAGCTATGCAAGCTGCCGCAATGAACCCGGTTGCCCTTAACGAGGAAGGTGTTGATCAATCCATCATCGACAAAGAAATCGAGATTGCGAAAGATCAATTGCGCGAAGAAGGCAAACCAGAGGAAATGTTGGACAAAATTGCCCAAGGCAAATTACAGCGTTTCTTTAAAGACAACACTTTGGTGAACCAAGCTTTCATTAAAGATAGCAAACAAAGTGTTGCCCAATACGTTAAGTCGGTGGATTCCAGCTTGGAAGTTACCAGTTTTTCAAGAGTGGCATTGGGCTAATTCACCACAACAATAAATTCAGAAAACCGCTTCCCAACCGAAGCGGTTTTTTTATGTCCATATCAAACCCTTAATTCTTCATTTCCCATAAATAATTTTGATTATTTTTGTCCGGACTTCAAGAAACTCTCAATGCATTACAAAAGAATTTTATTAAAATTAAGTGGAGAAGCCTTAATGGGCGAACAACAATATGGCATTGATGCCAACCGGTTGGATGAATATGCCGAAGAAATAAAATCTGTAATCGATAAAGGTGTTGAAGTAGCCATCGTAATCGGTGGAGGAAACATTTTTAGGGGCCTCGCAGGGGCCAGCCAAGGTATGGATCGGGTACAAGGAGACCACATGGGCATGTTGGCCACGGTAATCAATGGTTTGGCATTGCAAAGCGCCCTAGAGATAAAAGGAGTGCAGACAAGGCTACAATCGGCCATCAAAATAAATGAGGTTGCCGAGCCCTTTATCCGAAGAAGGGCCATCCGCCATTTGGAAAAAGGAAGAGTGGTCATCTTTGGAGGCGGAACGGGAAATCCATATTTCACCACGGATTCCGCTGCAGTTTTGAGAGCCATCGAAATAAAGGCAGATGTAATTTTAAAAGGCACCCGTGTTGACGGCATTTATACATCTGACCCGGAAAAAGATAAAAACGCCACTAAATTCGATTCCATTTCCTTTAACGAAGTGCTTTCCAAAGGACTTAAAGTGATGGATACGACGGCGTTCACATTAAGTCAGGAAAATGAGCTGCCCATTGTGGTGTTCGACATGAACACACGAGGTAACTTAATGAAAATAGTATCTGGAGAAAATATCGGAACCGTGGTCAATGTTTAAATTGGCATATACTTTGGTTTTAGTTTTATAAATTTGAAAGTTATGGACGAAGAAGTAAAATTTATTCTTGATAGTACAAAAGAAAGTATGGAGGCAAGTATTGAGCACTTGCAAAAAGCATTGACCAAGATTAGGGCGGGTAAAGCCAGCCCCATGATGCTTTCTACTGTAATGGTGGATTACTACGGCTCTCAAACCCCGCTTTCCCAAGTATCCAACATCAATACCCCCGATGCAAGAACGCTTTCCGTTCAACCTTGGGAAAAAAACCTGCTGGGGGAGATTGAAACTGCCATCATGAACGCCAATTTGGGCTTCAATCCCATGAACAATGGAGAAATGGTAATCATTAACGTACCCCCATTAACAGAGGAAAGGAGAGTACAGTTGACAAAACAGGCCAAGGCCGAAGCCGAAGACGCCAAAGTAAGTATCCGCAGTGCCAGACAAGAAGCCAACAAGGAATTAAAAGCATTGGACATTTCCGAAGACCTTTTAAAAAACGCCGAAGTTGATGTGCAAGAACTGACCAACAAGTACAGTGATAGAGTTGATGCCATCTTGACCACAAAAGAGGCTGAAATAATGAAGGTGTAAAATTTGGATTTTGACCAGCCCCTTTCCTAGGAACACAACATATCATTTTCTACCTTTGCGCCCAACAAAACCCAGATGGTAGCAAAGCTCACTAAAGGATTTTGGCCAAAGGTCGCAAGAATTATACTCCGCAATAGAATCTTGATTCTTTTGGCGGTTGCCGGCTTTACCGTTTTCTTGGCCATGCAATGGAAAAACATGCAATTTTCCAACACCGAGGCCAATATATTGCCCGATGACCATCCAGCTAGTATCCAGTACAATGCATTTACCAAAATATTTGGCGAAGAAGGCAACGCCATAGTTTTGGCCATTAGGGATTCCTCACTGTTTACCCCAAAAAACTTTAACCGATGGAACACCTTGAGCAAACAACTCGATGCTTTTCCCGAGGTTGAATATGTTATTTCGTTGGAGAACTTAAAGGAGCTAATCAAGGACAACGATACCCAAACGTTCTCCATGGAGCCTTTAATAGCCGACCCTCCCAAGACCAAACAGGAAATAGATTCCCTTACCAACCATTTGTTCACAGAACTTCCTTTCTACGATAATTTGGTATACAACGCTAAAAGCGGCACCATCCAAACCGTTGTTTATCTGGACAAGGATATTATGAACACGGCGGTAAGAAACGAGTTTATACTCAATGACCTTGCTGAGCTTGTAGAAGATTTTGAGCAAGAGACCGGAATGGATGTCCGTATTTCGGGAATGCCCTACATCCGTACTTGGAACACAAAATCCATTGTTGATGAAATCGGGCTTTTTATCGTAGGTGCCCTACTTGTTACCTCCATCATCTTTTTCTTTTTCTTTAGAAGTTTTAGGGCTACTTTCATCTCCATGTGCGTAGTAATCATTGGAGTAATGTGGGCCTTTGGAATACTTGGGCTTTTACAATACGAAATTACGATCCTTACCGCATTGATTCCGCCATTGATCATTGTAATCGGTATTCCCAATTGTATTTTCTTGATCAACAAATATCAGCAAGAAGTAAAAAAACACGGAAACCAAGCACTTTCCTTACAAAGGGTAATCTCCAAAATTGGCAATGCCACCTTAATGACGAACATTACCACCGCATCAGGCTTCGCTACCTTCATTATTTTGGACAGTGACCTGCTCAAGGAATTTGGTATCGTCGCCTCTATCAACATCATTGGGATTTTTATTCTCTCCCTGTTGATTATACCCATCATTTATAGCTTTATGCCGCTTCCTAAGACCAAGCACCTAAAGCACCTGAACAAAAAATGGATGGACATTTTTGTGAACTGGATGGAGAACATGGTAAGAAACCACAGGATTGGCGTGTACATTACCACAGTTGCAGTTTTGGTATTGAGCATTATCGGGATTTACCAGATGCGAATCACTGGAAGTAGGATTGAAGACCTCCCCAAGAAAAGCCACTTTTACAAGGACATCCAATTTTTTGAGGCTGAGTTTGACGGTATCATGCCCATGGAAATTGTGGTGGACACCAAACGCAAAAATGGGGTGGTAAAGCCTGCCACACTTAAACGAATGAACCAATTGGGCGCCGTAATCGATGAAATTCCAGAACTATCGCGGCCCATCTCCATTGTTGATTTGGTAAAATACTCTAAACAGGCTTTTTACAACGGAATTCCAAAATACTATCAACTGCCCACCAGTCAAGAGAACACATTCATTATGAACGCTGTTCAAAAATCCTCGGCCGAAGGCACCAATGAACTATTGCAAAGTTTTGTGGACAGTACGGGACAAACAGCCCGTTTAACGACTTACATGCGCGATGTAAAAATTGACCGTATGGAGGAAATTGAAAAAGACCTGCAAGAAGCTATCACAAAGCAATTTCCTTCGGAACAATACGATGTTTTTATGACCGGAAAAGCCCTCTTGTTCCTAAAAGGAACAAAGTACTTGGTCAAAAACCTGTTGTTGTCCCTTGCATTGGCCATTGGACTCATTTCGCTGTTTATGGCCTACCTCTTCCGGTCCTTTAGAATGGTCATCATATCCTTGGTGCCCAACTTACTGCCTTTAGTTATTACTGCAGGTGTAATGGGATACTTGGGTGTTCCCATAAAACCATCCACCATTCTTGTATTTAGTATTGCCTTTGGCATATCGGTGGATGATACCATTCACTTTTTGGCCAAATACCGGCAGGAACTCACTGCGCACCGTTGGCACATCAAAAAATCGGTGTACGCCGCCTTGCGCGAGACTGGGGTGAGTATGTTCTACACATCCATAGTCTTGTTCTTTGGGTTCTCGGTATTCATCATCTCCAGTTTTGGGGGCACCAAAGCATTGGGGGGATTGGTTTCGGCCACTTTGTTGTTTGCCATGCTGTCCAACTTGATCTTGTTGCCATCACTTCTCCTCTCCTTGGAAAGAAGTATTGCCAACAAGCAGGTGCTCAAAAAACCTCAAATCGACATTTTGCCCAAGGACGAGGACAATCCCAAGGACAAATAGTGTTTGAAACGGCCATAAATTAGGCTATTCCATTGCCATCGTTTTTTATCAAAAACCTATCTTTACCAACTAAATTAAGATAGTTTTAGAATGATGTCTTATTCCATAAAAGAATTGCTGGAAAAGCAACCCGTAGGAGATTCCGTTGAAGTAAATGGATGGGTAAAAACATTTAGGAGCAACCGATTTATCGCATTGAACGATGGTTCCACCATACACAACCTGCAATGTGTCGTGGACTTTGAAAATTTGGACGAAGCATTGCTGAAGCAAATTTCAACAGGTGCTGCCCTGAAAATCTCGGGGACTTTGGAAGAAAGCCAAGGCCGAGGACAAAGTGTGGAAATCCAAGCTACGGATATATTCGTGCACGGTACCGCAGACCCGGAGACCTACCCGATTCAACCCAAAAAGCACTCGTTGGAGTTTTTAAGGGAAAAAGCGCACCTTAGGGTACGGACCAATACTTTTTCTGCGGTAATGCGAGTTAGGTCGGCACTTTCTTTTGCCGTTCACAGCTACTTTCAGCAAAATGGTTTTTACTATATGCACGCACCCATCATCACAGGCTCCGATGCCGAGGGTGCCGGGGAAATGTTCCGTGTATCCACTTTGGATGCCAAGAACCCACCTTTAGATAGCAAGGGTGAAGTGGATTACTCCGAGGACTTTTTTGGAAAGGAGACCAATCTGACCGTATCAGGTCAGTTGGAAGCGGAAACCTACGCCATGGGCTTGGGCAAGGTGTACACTTTTGGGCCTACTTTTAGAGCTGAAAATTCCAATACATCACGTCATTTGGCCGAGTTCTGGATGATAGAGCCCGAGATGGCCTTTTATGATTTGGATGCCAACATGGATTTGGCAGAAGATTTTATCAAATACATTATCCAATACGTGCTGGACCATTGCCAAGATGATCTGGAGTTTTTGGAAAAACGTTTGTTGGACGAAGAAAAGAGCAAACCTCAGAACGAGCGTTCTGAAATGGCTTTGATCGAAAAATTGAAGTTCGTGGTAGAAAACAATTTCAAAAGGGTTTCTTATACCGAGGCCATTGATATTTTAAAGAACAGCAAGCCGAACAAAAAGAAAAAATTCCAGTTCCCTATTGACGAATGGGGAGCGGACCTGCAAAGCGAGCACGAGCGCTTCTTGGTAGAAAAACACTTTAAATGCCCCGTAATCCTGTTTGATTACCCCGCAAACATCAAGGCATTTTACATGCGCTTGAACGAGGATGGGAAAACCGTACGTGCCATGGATGTACTTTTCCCGGGTATCGGAGAAATTGTTGGAGGTTCCCAAAGGGAAGAACGTTTGGATGTACTGGAACAAAAAATAAAGGAACTGGATATTGATGCCAAAGAACTTTGGTGGTACCTTGACCTTAGAAAATTCGGTACCGCCGTCCATAGTGGTTTTGGACTAGGTTTTGAGCGCATAGTGCAATTTACCACCGGAATGGGCAATATCAGGGACGTAATCCCCTACCCTAGGACGCCGCAGAATGCCGAGTTTTAATTTGATTTTATTATTTTAAGAAGGTTACGATTGTAAATTATCAATCAATATGCTGAAACAACATCTACAGTTTAAGCTTTCACAAAAACTGTCTCCACAGCAGATTCAGCTCATGAAACTTATTCAATTGCCAACGCAGGCTTTTGAACAAAGGTTAAAACAAGAGCTGGAAGAAAATCCTGCTTTGGAAAGTGGCAAGGAGGAAACCGATGCCCTGGATGATGTTTACGAGGATACCTACGATGATTCGGCGGACAATGAAAACATTGACACCGAGGAAATCAATATTGATGATTACCTGAGTGATGATGAAATTCCCGATTACCGTACCCAAGCGAATAATTATAGTGCGGACGATGAGGATAAAAGGGTTCCGTATGCCGCTGGAACATCATTCAACCAATACTTGATCAATCAGTTGAACACGACTTATTTGGATGATCAAGAGTGGGCCATTGCCGAGTTTTTGGTGGGCAGTGTGGACGAAAGCGGTTACATACGAAGGCCGCTTCCAGATATTATGGACGACCTTGCCTTTACCCAGAATATTTATGTGGAAGAGGATAAAATCGAGGAAGTTCTCAAGATTGTCCAAGATTTAGATCCCCCTGGGGTCGCCGCCCGATCTTTGGATGAATGTCTGATCATTCAACTAAAGCGCAAGGAAAAAAAACCTTCCGTTGAATTGGCCATTAATATTTTGGAACGATCGTTCGATCACTTTACCAAAAAGCATTACTCCAAACTTATACAAAAACACCATGTTTCCGAAGAACAGCTAAAAGAGGCTATTTCGGAAATAGAAAAACTCAATCCAAAACCAGGTGGTTCCTATTCTGGCAATACCCGTATGATCGAGCATATTGTCCCCGATTTCTCCATAAAAATAGTAGATGGTGAACTGGAACTTACCCTTAACGGTAGAAATGCCCCGGAACTTCATGTTTCCAAAGACTACAGCAATATGCTGGAGGGATACAAAAATGCCAAGGAAAAATCCAAATCCCAGAAGGACACGGTCATGTTCATCAAACAAAAATTGGATGCCGCAAAATGGTTTATAGACGCCATAAGACAGCGTCAGCAAACCCTTTTCATCACCATGAACACCATTATGGAATATCAAAAGGAATATTTTATGACGGGGGACGAAAGAAAATTGCGCCCCATGATCTTAAAGGATATTGCCGATAAAATAGATATGGACGTTTCCACCGTGTCGCGCGTCGCCAACAGCAAATATGTAGATACACCCTATGGCACAAAACTGATCAAGGATTTCTTTTCCGAATCCATGAAGAACGAACAAGGGGAAGATGTATCCACAAGGGAAATTAAAAAGATCTTGGAGACCGTTATTCGCGATGAGGAGAAGAAAAAGCCTTTAACCGATGCAAAGTTGGCAAAAATTCTAAAAGAAAAAGGGTATCCCATAGCCCGAAGAACCGTGGCAAAGTACCGGGAACAGCTGGACATTCCAGTGGCAAGGCTACGAAAAGAGATTTAATGCGCCACGTATACAACATAATCTCCTATGTGTTCCACCCATTGTTTATACCAATCGGTGGTACGGCGATTTATTTTATGGTGGCACCCTATAGCGCCCTGCAAACCCAGAGCGGAAATATACTTCCCATTTTTATCCTTACGGTAATCATTCCCATTATCTTTTTCCTGATATTGAAGAACCTTGGTATCATCAGTTCCATATTCCTGCCCACCATAGAGGAACGCAAATACCCTCTTTATATAAGCTGTATTATCTTTTTAATGATATTGTACAAGGTTATCCCCAATAATTACGTACACGAACTTTTTTACTATTTTACAGGGCTTCTGACAGCGACGAGCGCAACTTTAATTCTGTTGTTCTTTAAATTTAAGACGAGTATGCACCTGTTGGGCATGGGAAGCATCTTAACTTTTATGGTGGCATTGAGCATTCATTTTGAGACCAACATTACCATTGCCATAAGCTTGTTCACCCTTTTTACGGGGCTGGTGGCCACCTCAAGATTATATTTGAAGGCACACACTAAAAATGAACTGTTGATAGGTTTTATTCTGGGGTGTTGTTCCCAGTTGATTATTCTAAAATACTGGCTATAGGATATAAAAAATCAATCCAATACGCAGCACCCTAAAGTCGATAGGGTTTCCATTAAGCGTAGCATCTTCTTTAAGCAATGGATTTAACGCATAGTAGGCATGAATGTTCCAGGTATTATAACCAAAGTTCAGCATAAGGCCATATTGGAGCTTTTCAATATCATTATTGGAAAATGAGTCATTACCACTATCTGTCACCAATTTTGACCTACCTGAGAACACGTAGCCCAATTTGGCACCAGCGTATATCCGCCAAAACTTATATTCCTCCGCAGTTGATGTACGCCATCTTAATTCCAAGGGAAATTCTATGGAATGGGTTTCGAACTTGCTCCTATTAAAGTTGGAACTCTCCATTACTTGGTAAACAATAGTATTGGACTCTTTCGATGAAACGATGTTCGAATAATACGAGTTCACAGCATATCCCAGCCCTAAACCAACACCAAAATTCCTTTTTTGGTTCAAGGGAATGTCCTTTATAAAGCCTGCTTGTAGATTATAGGATAGATTTTGTTGGCCCACTTGGTCCGGGGTATCCAACAGTACATTATAGCCCACTCCAAAATAAAACTGATCCTCTAGATACCGACTATCGGATACAACGGTGGTATCCATCTTTGTTTGACCCAAAACAGATATCGAGAGCAATAAACAAACGGCGCTAACTATAAATTGAAGTAGGGTGCGGATCATGGTAGCAATTTAAAACAAAAAACGCCCCAAATTAAAAATTTGGAGCGTTTCCCACTAAATCTAAGCTATTGCCTACTGTAAATTGTTAAAAGCATCCCCTTCATAAGTGGTATAGTTCACTTTAAGGGCATTTACTTCTCTCAATTGTTGCTTAATATCAGTGATAAGACCCATATTGGCATCCTTATCAACTTTTAAAGCAGTAGTCAATACATTTTGAAGTTCTTGCGGTTTTTTTGCACGTTCTGCCAAAATAAATGAACCTACTTCGTCCACATTGGCAAATTTATCATTCAATTGAATTTTTGGTTCTGTACCAAAAACCTTTTGATATTCCTTTGTAGGTGTTCCTACATAAATGTAAATAACGCGGTCCTTCTTTTCCAACTTCTTAATTTCTGAAGCATTGGGAAGGGTATTGGCAACCATTAACGAACTATCTTTCATTGTGGTTACGGTCATAAAGAAGAACAGGAGCATAAAAACGATATCCGGCAACGAAGCTGTTGACACCGCTGGCAAATCTCCATCCTTCTTTTTGGTAAACTTAGCCATATTAAATAGTTTTTAATTGGTTGATGTTTCTGCCTCTGAAAGTTTTTGCGGGAACATATCCTGGATACGTTTCACTTTGTCTTTCAAGTCATCTCTTACGCTGGACGGGGTCTCTGGATTCAGGTATTCTGCCTCCATATCCGTAAAGTCCCTCCCGTACAGGCGTTGTGCTTCACGGTTACGCAACTCGTTATAGGCACCTACCAGTTCGTTTTGAACTGTAATGTATGTGCTATACTTGGTTTCTCTATCATTCTTTAAAGAGATAATGGCTTTTGACGGATTATCCGATGAAGCTGGGTCTTTCCTACCTTTACAGTAATCACAAGTCCCGTCCGCACCATTCTCGAGGAATTTGATAGCCGCTTCCCTAAGGTCCTTAATATCCATTAAGCTCTCCTCAACCAAAAGTTGCCCTTTTCTGTTGATATTGACAGTGAAAATATTCTTCTGCTTGATTATGGGCGGCTCTTCATTTGGCGGTTCAGCTGGCGGCAACATACGATCCAGTCCTGCATCCGTTTCTATGGTGGTGGTCACCAAGAAAAAGATAAGCAAGAGGAAAGCGATATCCGCCATGGAACCGGCATTTACTTCCGGTGCTCCTTTTCTTCTAGGCATAATTCAACTTTTTACTTAACAAACATTCTTTTCAAGCCTGGTACTATCATTAGAATTACCGCAATTAGCGTAAGGATAAAAAATACATTCAATCCCATTCCAATGTTTTTCACAGTTCCTTCCGTAGTCTCGATGCCTCTTTCAGACATTGTTTCCACCACAGACATGTTATCTGAAGAAAGCCCGTAGGATATAGCCACTACTATGGCCAATCCGCCAATGGCGAAAAGAGCTTTCTTAATACTTCCCTTTGTGGTAAACAATTTTGCAAATCCGAAAACTACTGTAGTTACAACTGCAATAGCCAACAAGATGTACATAATGATGAACATAAAGTTCATTGCCCCACTATTTATGGCACTTGGATCATCGGCGGACGGAAGGGAGAACCAAAGAACTGCGGCAACCAATCCGATGACGATGAGCAATATTTTTACTATTTTATTCATGATTCTCGATAGTTTTTAATTCGTAATTACTTTTTGTGGGCAGCCAACATGTCAATCAATGCGATTGAGCTGTCTTCCATGTCATTTACGATACTATCGATTTTAGCAATAATATAGTTATAGAAAATCTGAAGGATAATCGCCGTGATCAAACCAAATACGGTTGTCAACAACGCCACCTGGATATCACCTGCGATCAAGGAAGCACTCAAGTTACCTACAGCTGCAATTTTTTGGAAGGCCTGAATCATACCGATTACCGTACCCATAAATCCAAGCATCGGAGCAATCGCGATAAACAGGGACAACCAAGATACGTTTTTCTCCAACTGGCCCATTTGCACACCTCCGTAGGAAACAACAGCTTTTTCAGCAGATTCCAAACCTTCGTCAGCTCTATCCAAACCTTGGTAGTAGATAGAGGCAACAGGTCCCTTAGTGTTTCTACATACTTCTTTGGCTGCTTCTACACCTCCTGAAGCCAAAGCGTCCTCAACTTGTTGCTTCAATTTGGTGGAATTTGTAGTGGCCAAATTCAAATAAATGATTCTTTCGATGGCAACTGCCAATCCCAAGATCAAACATAGCAATACAATTCCCATGAAGGCAGGGCCCCCTTGGATAAATTGCTCTTTCAATACCTGGGTGAAACCTTTGCTGGCTTCAGCTTCTTCTTGCAACATTGCTGCAGATACAGTTGTAGTTCCCATCACAAACATTCCGGCAGCAGCCAGAGTAAAGGATATTTTTTTCATTTTACTTAAACTTAAATTTAGTTAGTTAATAATGTTAAAGATATAAAAATTTTATAATAGAAAAACTAAAATACCTTGCAGAGAGGAAGGGATTCGAACCCTCGATACACTTTTGGTGTATACACACTTTCCAGGCGTGCGCCTTCGACCACTCGGCCACCTCTCTATTGTTTCATTTAGGGCGACCAATAAACAAAAAAATAATTAGTTATAGAAATTTGAAGCGTTAATTTTACACCATTTCACCACGGAGTGGTGTCTCAAAAATTGTCTTGAACAATTTGTCGGGAACCCCTGTCCCCAAAAGGTACATCGCCTTTGTTACTGCAGCTTCGGTCGTAATATCCTTGCCGTTAACCAGTTGCATCGCCTTAAGTTTTTCACTGGTCTCATAATGGCCCATGGAAACACTCCCGCCAGAGCATTGTGTTACGTTAATAATATGCAATCCATTTTCCACGGCTTTTTTTACGACACCTAAAAACCATTTGTCCATCGGAGCGTTCCCTGCGCCGTAGGTTTCCAGGATCAATGCCTTTAAATCGGGAATGTTCAAGACCGATTGCAGCACATTTTGGTTCAATCCCGGAAACAATTTGAGAATCGCCACTCGATCATCCATTTTTTTATGCACCTGAAGTGACTTGTTTTTGGTCACTTTTTTGATCAAGTAATTCTGGTGTACTTTTAAATGCACTCCCGATTCCACCAAAGGCGGATAATTTAATGAGGCAAAAGCCTCAAAATGTTCCGCATTTATCTTGGTGGTTCGGTTACCCCGGTAGAGTTTATATTCAAAATACAGACCTACCTCACGCACCACGGGTTTTCCTTTTTCATGGAGCGCAGCAATCTCGATGGAGGTAATCAGATTTTCCTTGGCATCGGTACGCAAATCCCCGATCGGCAATTGAGACCCCGTGAAAATGACCGGCTTTTCCAAATTTTCCAACATAAAGCTGAGTGCCGATGCGGAATAACTCATGGTATCGCTACCATGCAGCACCACAAAACCATCATTATCCACATAATGCTCTTCAATAATGGAAGCAATTACGGCCCAATAATCAGGGTTCATGTTGGAAGAATCAATGGGCTCATCGAATGAAACCCCTCTCAGGTTACAGTCCAATTGTTTCAACTCCGGAATATTTTTAACGAGTTCCTCAAAATTGAATGCCTTGAGTGCACCCGTTTTGTAATCCTTCACCATCCCGATGGTCCCCCCGGTATAGATCAGTAATATGTTGGTCTTTTTTTTCATAGATCAAATTCCGAATATGTCTTTGGAGTTTTCCGTGGTGATTGCCGCGATTTCCTCCTCGGGCATACCATAAAGGGATGAAAGTTTTTCCAACACCTTAACTATATAAGAGCTTTCATTTCGTTTTCCACGATATGGGGCGGGTGCCAAATAAGGCGCATCGGTTTCCAAAACAATATGTTTTAGGTCGATTTGATTCAAAAATTGGTCGATTTTTCCATTTTTGAAGGTAGCCACTCCCCCAATACCCAGTTTCATATTATAAGACATAGCTTGATGGGCCTGTTCCAAGCTTCCAGTAAAGCAATGGAAAATCCCAAAGAGCCCCTCCCCTTTTTCTTGTTCCAACACTTCGAACACCTCATCAAAAGCATCGCGACAATGGATCACTATCGGCAATTGATGCTTTTTCGCCAACCGAATCTGATAAGCAAAAGCCTCTTGTTGTTCTTTCAAAAGGGTTTTGTCCCAATACAGGTCCACCCCAATTTCACCCACGGCATAGAATTTTCGTTTGGACAGCCACTCTTCCACTTGGGCCAACTCTTCCTTATAGTTTTCCTTGACATGGGTGGGATGCAGGCCCATCATCAAAAAAACATTATTGGGATAATTGGCCTCCAAATCCAGCATGGACTGCGTATACGTGGAATCAATAGCCGGAATAAAAAAACGTTCCACTCCCGCATTCAGGGCACGTTGCATCATTTCACTTCTATCCTCGTCAAAGGCTTCACTATATAAATGGGTATGGGTATCCGTAATAATCATATCGCAAAAATAGGTTTATCTTAGACGTCCCAAAACTTTGTTTCCAAATATACACATAGATGCTTCGACGGAGCCAGTCTTGAGCGAAGTCGAAAGGCTCAGCATGACATCTCTCAATTAATAATATGGCATCACTAAAAAAATTCCTCAAAAACAAGGATTACATTACAATACCTTTGGTATTGACCGAAACCAACCACTTTGAACTCGCAGCAACCATCAATGGTGTTACGGGCAAGTTTATTTTGGACACGGGCGCCTCCAATACCTGCGTGGGGATGGACAAAATCGAATTTTTTGAAATGGCCTCGGAAGCTACGGACATTAAAGCGGCCGGCGCCGGGGCCACGGAAATGGAAACTCTGATCTCAAACAAAAACAAAATCCAGATTGGGGATTGGAAAAAGAAAAAGCAGAAAGTCGTACTTTTTGACCTCTCCCATGTGAACCAAGCCCTGACAAGCCATAACGCAATGCCCGTGGATGGCATTATTGGTGCCGATGTGCTCAAAAAAGGAAAGGCCGTAATCGATTACAATAAAAAATGCCTCTACTTAAAAAAGTAAAGGCATTTGTGTCAGTTCGAGCGTAGTCGAGAACCTCTCGATTGCAAATTATTTTACAATTCCAACGCTTTTTTCACGTTTCCGTCCATCAACAATTCTTCTGGACTTTCCAAAGCTTCTTTTACAGCGACCAAGAATCCTACGGATTCCTTACCATCGATAATTCTGTGGTCGTAAGAAAGCGCAACGTACATTACAGGTGCAATGGCAATGGCACCGTCCCTAACAATGGCACGTTCCACAATGTTGTGCATCCCCAAAATACCGCTTTGTGGTGGGTTGATGATCGGAGTGGACAACATGGAACCGAATACACCCCCGTTGGTTATGGTAAAGGTACCTCCTGTCATTTCATCCACGGTGATCTCACCTTCCCTGGCACGGATGGCCAATCGTTTTACTTCGGATTCGACACCTCTGAAGGTCAAGTTCTCCGCATTTCGGATTACGGGAACCATCAAACCTTTTGGTCCTGAAACCGCAATACTGATATCGCAGAATTCGTAGGTGATCATTTCCTTACCATCGATCATGGAGTTAACGGCAGGGTACATTTGCAAGGCACGAATTACTGCTTTCGTAAAGAAAGACATAAATCCAAGACTTACCCCGTGCTTTTCCTTGAACGCTTCTTTGTACTGTTTACGCAGTTCGAAGATGGCGGACATATCCACTTCGTTGAAGGTAGTCAGCATCGCGGTCTCGTTCTTTGCAGACACCAAGCGCTCGGCCACTTTTCTACGCAACATGGACAATTTGGAACGGCTTTCGCCACGGTTGCCGCCTGTTGGGGTTCCCATGGATGGCTTAGCTTTTACAGCATCATCCTTGGTGATGCGTCCATCACGCCCACTACCGGAAACGGATGAGGGCTCGATTCCTTTTTCGTCCAATATTTTCTTGGCCGCTGGGGATGGAGTCCCGGAAGCATAGGTTTCCTTTTTGGGCTCCTCTTTCTTAGATGCTTCTTCTTTAGGCGCTTCCTTTTTGGATTCCTCTTTTTTATCAGAACCACCAGATGAACCTTCAGGCTTTTCCGCACTTGTATCAATGAGGCAAACCACCTCGCCAACAGCTACTGCGTCTCCCACTTCGGCCTTAAGGGTAATAATACCGCTCGCCTCCGCAGGAAGCTCCAATGTTGCCTTATCCGAGTCCACCTCGGCTATGGCTTGGTCCTTCTCTACATAGTCCCCATCCTCAACCAACCAATCGGCGATTTCTACTTCTGTAATGGATTCCCCTGGTGAGGGAACTTTCATTTCTAAAACCATCTTATTGTAGTTTATACTTGTATTATCTTATTTGCATATTATCCTTACTCCTGTCAAAAACGTAGTCCAACACTTGGGCATGACGTCTTTTTGAACGCACGGCACTACCTGCGGCAGGCGCACCGTAGAATCTGCGTGATGCCACCCTAAATTGTTTGGCTTCATCCAAATGCATCAACATGTGGCTCCAAGCTCCCATGTTCCTTGGTTCTTCCTGGGCCCAAACGATATCGTCTGCATTTTTATATTTTTTGATGATGCTTCGCATTTCCTTGGCCGGCAATGGGAACAATTGTTCCACGCGCACCAAAGCCACATCATCTCTTTCAAGCTCTTCTCGTTTATCCAAAAGGTCATAGTAGAATTTACCCGTACAGAACACCAATGTCTTTACTTTGGCTGTTTTAGCTTCGGCATCGTCAATCACCATCTGGAAACTTCCATTGGCCATCTCCTCCTTGGTGGAAACCACCTTGGGATGCCTCAACAAACTCTTGGGCGTAAATACCACCAATGGCTTACGGAACTTGGCCTTCATTTGTCTACGGAACAAGTGGAACAGGTTCGCCGGGGTGGTCACATCTGCCACGTACATATTATCCTTGGCACAAAGTTGCAGGTACCGTTCCATACGCGCCGAAGAGTGTTCCGCTCCCTGACCTTCGTAACCATGTGGCAACAAAAGGACCAAGCCGTTCTGCAGTTTCCATTTGTCTTCCGCTGATGACAGATATTGGTCTATTATGATCTGGGCTCCATTACTGAAATCCCCAAACTGTGCTTCCCAAATGGTCAATGTCTTAGGGCTTGCCATGGCGTAACCATAATCAAATCCCATTACAGCGTATTCCGATAGCAGTGAGTTATAGATGTGGAACTTTCCATTTTGGTTGCCCCCCATCTCATTCAATAACACCACCTCTTCCTCGTGCATTTCCGTTTTGATGACGGCATGCCTGTGGGAGAAGGTTCCCCTTTCCACATCTTGGCCCGTCATGCGAACATCGTACCCTTCCTCGATCAATGACCCATAGGCCAAAAGTTCTCCCATGGCCCAATCGAGCTTGTTGTCCTCAAAATACATTTTATGGCGGCCTTCCACCAATCGTTCCAATTTTCTCAGGAATTTTTTATCCTCTGGAAGCTTGGTAATGCTTTGGGCAACCTCATCCAACTTTTTAAGGTCGTAGGTGGTGTCCATGGGTTTGAGCATCACCTCTTCGGTCACCTGCTCAAACCCTTCCCATTCATCTTGCATGAAAGGGGTTATTCTGGTCTTTTCGATTTTGCGGGAATCCAAAAGGTCCTCCTCAAGATCGTTCTTATATTTTTCTTCGAGTTCTTTTACGTAGTTCTCATCGATGACTCCTTCGGCAATCAATTTCTCTGCGTAAATATCCCTCGGGTTTTTATGCTTGGAAATGGATTTGTACAACAAGGGCTGTGTAAACTTGGGTTCATCACCTTCATTGTGGCCATACTTTCTATAGCCCAACAAATCCAAGAAAATATCACGCTTGTATCGCATCCTGTATTCCAGCGCAAAGGTCGTGGCATGCACCACAGCTTCGGCATCATCGGCATTTACATGGAGTACCGGCGAAAGGGTGACTTTCCCAACATCGGTACAATAGGTGGAGGATCTAGCATCCAAATAGTTGGTGGTAAACCCGATTTGGTTGTTCACAACAATGTGGATGGTACCGCCTGTGGTATACCCATCCAAACGGGCCATTTGAATCACTTCGTACACCACTCCCTGTGCAGCAAAAGCAGCATCTCCATGGATTAAAATCGGCAGTACTTCAGAGATTTCATCACTGTGATCACGATCTTGCTTGGCTCTGGCTATACCTTCAACAATGGAGTTTACGGTTTCCAGGTGCGAAGGGTTCGGGGCAATGTTCATATTGACCATTTTCCCTGAATCCGTCTCACGTTTAGAGGTCCATCCCAAGTGATATTTTACATCACCATCAAAGATGGTTTCCTCGTAATCCTTACCATCGAACTCGCTAAAGATATCCTTTGGCGATTTCCCGAAAATATTGGTCAGAACGTTCAAGCGCCCTCGGTGGGCCATACCCACCACAAATTGCTTTACGCCTTTGTCCGCCGCTTTTTCTACGATTACATCCAAAGCGGGAATCAATGATTCGCCACCTTCCAACGAAAATCGTTTTTGCCCCACATATTTGGTATGCAAAAAGCTCTCAAAAGAAACGGCCTCGTTTAATTTTCTAAGGATGTTTTTCTTTTCTTCCGCAGTATAATTGGGGTGGTTGTCGTTTTTGTTGAGCCAATCCTGAATCCATTGAATACGTTCCGGGGTACGGATATACATGTACTCCACTCCTATCGCATCACAATAAATACTCTCGAGGTGACGTATAATTTCCTTTAGGGGGGCTGGACCTATTCCAAGAATTTTTCCAGCATCAAAAACAGTCTCCAAGTCCCCTTCGGTCAGGCCAAAGTTGGCTATATCCAAGGTAGGGACATACTTTCTCCTTTCCCTTACAGGGTTTGTTTCGGTAAAAAGGTGTCCGCGGGAACGGTAACCATCAATAAGGCGTATAACCTGAAATTCCTTTTGAAGGGCTTCGGGCATTTCCACTTTCCTTCCATTGGAAAGCACCACCATTCCCCCTTTATCGGATTCAATCCCCAAATCTTCGAGGGAACCTTCCAAACCAAAATCAAATCCTTGAAAAAAAGCCCTCCAACTGGGCTCTATGGTATCTGGATTCGTTAGATATTTTTCGTATTGCTCCGCAAAAAACGAAGTGTGCGCAGCATTTAAAAATGAATATTTGTCCATTCTTTATGTTTCTCCAAAACTTTATGGAAAATTTTGTCAAAAATACGGGTTTTAGCATTTATATGCTTGCATTCCCCTTAATTTCTTATTCAAATTTACAACTAAATCACAGAATGGACAGGAAAGCGATAAAAATGAAATTTTTAACTGAATTTAACAGTATAAACTAAAAATAATTTAACTTGAACGCCCAGTTAAACCAACCAAACATGTCCAAACTTAAAAACAGATATCTTTCCTTGGATGTTTTCAGGGGTCTGGATGTCGCCTTGATGATCATTGTTAACTCACCAGGCAATGGATCCACCACTTTTGCGCCATTATTGCACGCCGACTGGAACGGATTTACATTGACCGACCTTGTTTTTCCCACTTTTTTGTTTGTGGTGGGAAATTCCATGAGTTTTAGCATGAAAAAGTATGAAAGCATGGGCAACCCTGCATTTTTTAAGAAGGTCCTGAAGCGAACTGCCATCATTTTTCTTTTGGGCTTTTTAATGTACTGGTACCCATTTTTTGATGACGGACAGTTAAAACCATTTTCGGAGACCAGGGTTTTCGGGGTTTTGCAACGTATTGCCTTGTGCTATATGTTCGCATCCATAATCCTTCACTTTGTAAAGGCCAAAACCGCTATATGGCTGAGCGCTGTCTTTTTAGTGGGCTACCATCTTATTTTAATTGGTTTTGGCGACCTTACCTTATCGGGAAATGCCGTTCTTAAACTGGATGAGTGGCTTATTGGAGCCGACCATATGTACCATGGCGAAGGCATTGCTTTTGATCCCGAGGGATTGTTGAGCACCCTTCCCGCCATTGTAAATGTGATTATTGGTTACCTGGCTGGTCGATTCATCCAAAACAACGGTCAAAATTTTGAGACCGTCGCCAAATTGATGATGTTCGGTTTTGCCCTGGTATTTGCGGGCTTGGCATGGGACCTTATTTTGCCCATCAACAAAAAATTGTGGACGAGTTCCTTTGTATTGCTCACTTGCGGTATTGACCTTTTTGCCATCGCTACGCTTATTTATATCTTGGATATGAAAAAGGCGAAAAGCTGGAGCTACTTTTTTGAAGTCTTCGGTAAAAACACCTTGTTTATTTATTTATTGTCGGAGTTATTTATAATTACTCTTTTTGCCATTGACCTCAACGGGGAATCGCTGTACCGATGGATTGCCGACAACATATTTATATCATGGTCAGGTGGCCACACGGGCTCATTATTATTTGCCCTTTGGATTATGCTGACTTGTTGGCTCGTGGGTTACTTTATGGACAAAAGAGGCATTTACGTGAAGGTCTGACCAAAGGTCAGCTGCTATATTTGGCTTTGTACCATACTTTTTGCCATTCCCTTTTCAATAATAAAAAAGATACCTCCGCCGAAATATCAACGACATCCGACGGAGTTATTTTTTTTACCTCGCTCTCTGCAATATCAACTACATATAATAGGTTGAGATACTCTGGGAATTTTTCCACGATCAAGTAATAAATCTTTTCGTGGATGGTGCTTTTTAGTTCTTCGGGAGATATATCCAAAGGGATATTGATGGGCACATTGGCCAATTCAAAATCTTTTTTGAGTTGTAGCAGTAGGTTTTGATAAAGTTGCTCCCGCTCTACGCCTTCGAGCAACTCCAAACTGTTGTTAAAATTGGGCAGCATACTCTATTTACGACCAAAATATACTTTAGGATTTTTTCAGTTTGAACTTCTTACGATTTTCTCCCATTCCCAAGCGGATTTCATGGCATCATCAAGGCTGGATTTAGCCTTCCAACCCAAAACTTTATTTGCCTTTTGGGTATCGGCATAGGCTTGGATCACGTCCCCTGGCCTTCTACCAACTATTTTGTAGTTCAACCTTTCTCCAGAAACGCGCTCAAAACTTTGGATAACTTCCAAAACGGAACTTCCTTTTCCGGTACCCAAGTTGAACACCTCGTAATTACTTTCGTTCCTGTCTTCCAAAAGACGTTGCAATGCTGCTACATGGGCCTTGGCCAAATCCACTACATGGATATAGTCCCTAATGCAAGTCCCATCTTCGGTTGGATAATCATCTCCAAAGACAGACAACTGTTCACGCAGACCGACACCTGTTTGCGTGATAAAGGGCACCAAATTCTGGGGCACTCCAATGGGAAGCTCTCCAATTTTACCGGAGGGATGGGCCCCAATAGGATTAAAGTATCGTAACGCGATGGCTTTCAACCCTGGATTTACCTTGCAGGTATCCCGAATAATTTCCTCGCCTACTTGCTTGGTGTTCCCATAGGGAGATTCTGCCGGCTTTACTGGAGCAGCCTCGGTAATGGGCATTTGATCCGCTTGGCCATAAACGGTGCATGAACTACTGAAGATAAAGTTTGACCCCCCTTTTTTCTTGAGCTCCTGAAGGATATAAACCAATACCCCAAGATTATTCTCATAATACAACAATGGTTCGGCCACACTCTCCCCGACCGCTTTGGAGGCCGCAAAATGAATTACTCCGGCAATATCGGCGTGCTTTTGAAAGAAATCTTGGACTTTTGGCTTGTCCCGAAGATCAAATTCTTCAAAAATGGGTCTTTTGCCCCTTATGGCTTCAATGCCATCCAAAACATCAATGGATGAGTTGGATAGGTTGTCCACCACCACTACCTCAAAACCTTCATTCTGCAATTCAACAACGGTATGGGATCCAATAAAGCCCAAACCACCAGTTACGAGTATTTTCATTATTATTTGTTTACGAAATCAATCACCAACTTGGTTATAAAATCAATTTGTTCATCATCCAACTCCGTGTGCATGGGGAGCGAAATAACCTCTTCCACCAATTGATTGGTCACAGGAAAATCTTCTTCATTGTAACGGTCATCCGCATAGGCTTTTTGCTTATGCAATGGAACTGGATAATATACACCACAAGGAACGTTGTTATCGTTTAGATGTTGTGCCAGACCGTCCCTCTTACCATTTGTAATCCGCAAAGTGTACTGATGGAACACATGGCAATCGCAAACACTTTTATCCGTTTCACAGCCGCAAGATATCTTTGGCGATATGATATGCTCCTGCCCTTTAAATGCCTTTGAATATTTTGATGCTGCCTCCCATCGTTTCTGGTTGTAAAAGTCCAATTTGGGCAGCTTTGCCCTTAAAACAGCAGCTTGAATGGAGTCCAACCTGGAGTTCACACCCACCACATCATGGTAATATCTTTTGTACATACCGTGGTTCACGATACCGCGAATGGTATGCGCCAAATCATCATCGTTGGTAAAAATGGCTCCACCATCGCCATAACAGCCCAAGTTTTTGGACGGAAAGAAAGAAGTGGCCCCTACATGCCCAATAGTCCCTGCCTTTTGTTTGGAACCATCTTTTGAGAAGTAGGATCCCCCAATGGCCTGTGCATTATCTTCAATCACATACAGATTGTGCTTTTTGGCCAAGGCCATGATCTCATCCATATCGGCGCACTGTCCAAATAAATGTACGGGCACGATGGCCTTTGTTTTTGGCGTAATGGCTTTTTCCATGGCTTTTACATCAATATTGAAAGTATCGGGTTCCACATCCACCAAAACTGGAGTCAATTGTAAAAGACCTATCACCTCAACCGTGGCGGCAAAAGTAAAGTCGGCCGTAATTACCTCATCTCCTGGTTTCAACCCGAGCCCCATCATGCAAATTTGAAGGGCATCGGTTCCGTTGGCACAGGGGATAACATGTTTTACGTCCAAATATTCCTCTAATTCATTTTGAAAAGCGTGCACGTGGGGCCCATTTATAAATGCCGAAGAATCCAAGATTTCCGAAATGGCATCGTTGACCTCGGTTTTTATACCTTCATATTGACCTTTTAGGTCAACCATCTGTATTTTTTTCATCCAAATAAATTAATACGTCAAAATTAAGAAATTAAGATGCTATAATGGTCTCTGACCGAAAGAATGTATTTTAGCGAAAAATGATGCCCTTGCGTTTTCTTTACAACATCCTGATCAACATAGCTTGGCTTGGCCTAAATGTAATTGCCCTTTTCAATGCCAAGATCAAATTGTTCGTTCAGGGCAGAAAGTTAACTTTTCCCACCCTTGAGGATAAGTTCGATTCCGAAGACAGAACTATTTGGATGCATGTGGCCTCCCTGGGCGAATTTGAACAAGGGCTGCCCATTTTGGAAAGATTACGCTCCAAATATCCCGACCACAAACTGGTTCTGAGCTTTTTCTCCCCTTCTGGTTATGAGGTGAAAAAGAATTCTTTGGCTGCAGATCTGGTGGTGTATCTGCCCATGGACAGCAACTCCAAGGTAAAGCGATTTTTAAACCTTGTAAATCCAGAGTTGGCCATTTTTGTAAAGTACGAGGTTTGGCCCAATTATCTGTATCACCTTAAAAAAAGGAACATTCCCACTATTTTGGTATCGGCCATTTTTTCGGGTAGACAGATTTATTTTAAGCCTTATGGCGGGTTTATGCGAAAGAGCCTCGGGAAATTCGACCATTATTTTGTTCAAGATAAAAACTCCAAAAAGCTGTTGGAATCCATCGGATTTACAACTAGTAGCATTAGCGGGGACACTCGTTTGGACCGGGTTTCAGAAATTTTGGAACGCAACAATCAATTGGATTTCATGGATCGTTTCAAAAACAACCAACTTTGCTTGGTAGCGGGCAGTACTTGGCCCGAAGATGAAGAGATACTCATCAACTACATCAACAACAGTAAGGAAAAGGTGAAATTTGTAATCGCCCCTCACGAAATAAAACCTGCCCATATTGAGAAAATCACCTCGTCCCTTCAAAAAAGGACGGTACTTTATTCCACGATGGGCAATCAAAATTTAAAGGAGTTCGATGTACTTGTGGTGGACACCATTGGCCTGTTGACCAAAATATACAGTTATGCCAACATTGCCTACGTAGGGGGCGGTTTTGCCACGGGACTCCACAACACCATGGAACCTGCTGTTTTTGGAATTCCCATCATCATCGGGCCACAATTTGAAGGCTTTAAGGAAGCAGAGGATCTTGTTAACGAAGGTGGTATACTGCCCATTTCGAGCAAAGATAGTTTTGACGATTTGGTGATCGACCTTTTGAACAACCCCGTTTCCATTAAAAATATTGGAGCAATCAACTCCAATTATATCAATTCCAACAGAGGTGCTGCCGATTTGATCATGAAACACATTTCCAAGATTATGTAAATTTTGGTTAGCTTTAGCAAAATTCACCTTTTATATGGACAAGCGTATTTTTAGAATTTCATTGACAGCAGCCCTAGCGGGCTTTTTGTTTGGGTTTGATACCGTTGTTATTTCCGGTGCCAACCAGCCCATAAAGGAAATATGGGACACCAACTGGTTTTTGGGCGATTCCATTTTTACTTTCCACGGCATCTTTATAATGTCCATGGCGCTTTGGGGAACCGTTCTGGGTTCGCTTTTTGGAGGTATCCCAACCGACCGTTTGGGAAGAAAAAAGACCTTGTTCTGGATAGGTGTACTTTATTTTGTATCGGCGATGGGTTCGGCCTTTGCTCCCGAACCTTATAGTTTTTCACTCTTTAGGTTTATTGGGGGGATCGGCGTAGGGGCCTCATCGGTGGCCGCACCGGTTTATATCTCCGAGATTTCCACGGCCCAAACACGGGGTAGGTTAACGGCCATGTACCAGTTCAATATTGTTTTTGGCATCTTGATCGCCTTTATATCCAACTATTTTATCGGGATTGTTTTTGATGAAAGCATAGCTTGGCGATGGATGTTGGGCATTGAAGGGCTTCCCGCTTTGATCTACACCTTTATGGTGTTCAAAATACCGAACAGCCCACGGTGGTTGTTAATGAAGGACCGAGCAGACGCTGTGGTCATCGAATCCATTACTTTATTGGGCATTGCAAAAGACAAGGCCTCCATTCATCTGGAACAAATTAAAGTTGCCTTAGTGGAAACCACGGAAAAACAAAAGGAAAGTTTATTCTCTGGAAAGTACAACAAACCGCTGGCCCTAGCTTTTCTGATTGCTTTCTTCAATCAACTTTCGGGAATCAACTTTGTACTGTACTACGCCCCTGAAATTTTGGAACGTGCAGGTCTCGCTTCCGGTGAATCGCTCTTTAGTTCCATATCCATCGGCATCATTAACCTGATATTCACCTTTGTGGGCATATCCCTGATCGATAAATTGGGGCGAAAGCAATTAATGTACATTGGTTCCATTGGTTATATTGTGAGTTTGGCCATGGTGGGCTGGTGTTTCTATTCGGGAGCCAGTTCCGTGCTGCTGCTCACCTTTATCTTAGTTTTTATCGCCTCACATGCCATTGGCCAAGGTGCGGTGATTTGGGTGTTCATCTCGGAAATATTCCCGAACAAGGTTAGGTCTTACGGACAATCTTGGGGCACTGGGACCCATTGGGTATTCGCTGCACTTATTACTTTGCTCACCCCTACCTTTTTAGATGCCGAAATTGGGATTTTCAAGGATAACCCTTGGCCCATTTTCATCTTCTTTGCCTTTATGATGGTACTTCAATTAATATGGGTAGCATTCATGATGCCAGAGACCAAGGGAATCTCTTTGGAGGAGTTGGGAAAACTCCTCAGTCGAAAGAAACAAAGGCCCAATTGATTGGTTTACAGCATACGGCTAAAAACAATCCGTTAATCGAATAGTGAGCCAGCCAATAAAGGAAATACGCAAATAATTCCTTAAATTGATGGAAATTACACTATTATGGCAGATGAAATTAGTTTTGGAAATAAACTTATAGTCGGTTTTTTACGAATTATGGTCTTTGTGTTGATTGTAATATTGATAGCGATTCCTATTTTGATCGCATTGGACTTTTTGGGAGTCTTGGATGCGATAGGCCTATCTTCTTAAAATATTACATCTTCCTCCCCCATTGATTTTGTCACCAACTTTATGTAAGAGTCTATGGTCCTGTCTATATTTTTGGGTTCTGTGACATCCACTTCGCCCCTCCAAATCAATTCTATCTCTTTTCCAATGCATATACAGTAGAGAGAGGTCTCTGAATGGTATATATTGAAAGTATCATAGTATTCGGGGTCGTAATAGATTTCTTGATGTTCCAAATAATCCGTACTGAACCTTACAAACATTTTATCCACTTCGTTGATGTGCTCCCTAAATGTTCGTCGATTCTCTGTCCCAACAACCTTGGTGACCAGAATGGCATCGAACCCCTTATCCAATAATTGCTGTTCTACCTCGGCCAATTCCTCTTCCGACCTTTTGGAAGAGGTGAATTCCACATCAAAAAGATCAATACTACGCACGGCATCCACTCCCTGATCCTTCAACGCTTCGGCAAATCTGGTTTCAAACTCCATTCTGGTATTATCGTCTTGTGACATGCCCACCACCAGTACTTGGTATGCGTCAAAAAGCACTATATCCGGGTTCTTCCAAGTGCTGACCAACCGGGTTGAGGAGCACCCCATTAGAAGCAATAAACTGATGCCGATTAATTTAAGTTTCATTTTGGTGTTTTTTAAAAGATCTGGATGCAACAAAGATCTTGATTTCTATTAACGGGTATCGAAGGTAGCTTGCCTTTTTTCAAGTTGCCTTCTTAAATCCTCAACGGTTTGGGACATGGATTTCTCAAAATCGTCGGTATCCGATTTGGCAAATATTCTCGGGCCAGGAGCACTCAGTTCAATTTCACAGATCTTGCCTTCTCCAGTTTTATCGTTTTCCGTTTTAAACAATACATTGGCCTTGATCAACCAACTGTATTTTTGCTCCAAACTTTCCAGTTTTTTCATTAATAGTTGGGTCAACGACTCACTGGTCTTCATCTTTTGATATTGAACATGTACTTCCATGATTACTGTTTTGATTATACTCAAATCTATGACTACTATCGATAAAATTTAATGACAATTGTCAGTTAAAAACCAATTCTTATCCCAAGAAAAATGGTTGACCTGTGCTTTGCAGTACAGAGAACCAGAACTCGCCTTCCAAATCAATTTTTTTTCTCTTTTTTGTGACTTCGGCAACAGGCAAGTACACATAACGGTTGTTTATCCTACTGGCGACAAACTTGGTTTTTCCTGCCATGGCTCCATGAACGGCATGATAGGCCAGTCCACTGCAATAAACACTATCGCTGGAGTTGGCAGGGGCACACCGCACAATATAGCTAGGATCGATGTACTTAATGGTCACTGGACTTTTTCCTTTAAAATATGCTGTGATTTTTTCCTTTAGGAAAACACCGATATCCTCGTGCTGTACATTGCCCGATGCATCCTTCACCATCTTTCTGTCTTTAAAAAGTTGTTGTCCCGCGCCTTCGGCCACCACAATAACGGCATGTTTTTTTTCTTGTAGGCGCTTTTCCAAAACCTTTAAGAAACCTTCTTCACCCTCAAGGGAAAAATCCATTTCCGGAACAAGTACAAAATTAACTACGGGCATGGCCAAAGCGGCCGAAGCAGCAATAAAACCACTATCCCTGCCCATTAATTTGATAATGGATATTCCATTGTAAGCCCCTGTAGCTTCATTATGGGCATCGCGCAAAATGGGACTCGCTACGTCAAAAGCGGTCTGAAAGCCAAAGGATTCATCAATTAGGTCAATATCGTTGTCTATGGTCTTTGGAATTCCCACTACACTGATTTTGCCATTTCTTTTGGCAATTTCCCCACCAATGGCATTTACACCTTTCAAAGTTCCATCCCCTCCGATGGCAAATAGCATATCCACATGGTTTTTCTCAAGGGTATCCACCATTATAGACACGTCTTGTCCGCCTCTGGACGAGCCTAAAAAGGTGCCCCCAAATTGATGGATATCCTTTACCTTGTCCGGTGTCAATTCCACAAACTCGTGTCCTTTTTCAGGGTTTAGGCCTTCATAGCCATAGGGGATCCCAATAATTTTTTTAATCCCATAAAAATAGTGCAGGGCCATTACCAATCCACGGATCACATTGTTGATCCCCGGGCAAAGACCACCACAGGTAACTATTGCAGCAGTAGTGGTTTTGGCATCAAAAAAGATGTTTTGTCTTGGACCTGCTTTTTCCATACAAATAGGTGACTCCCCGTCATTTAAACATTGGTTGTAATATTGTACCGATGGGTCAAAAACCAATCTATCCGATTCACTTACAAAGTTGAATATGCGGTCTCCCTTAACGGTACTGAGCTCAAGGGGAGATGAATACTGAGGGGCCCCCAAACTTTCTATATCAAATCTATTGTTATCGTTCACTTTTATTGAATCTTAAAGATGTTCGGACAAACTGTAATGCAAACCTATCGGCAGCGACAGCATCTTCAAAGGTAAGGGTTTAATCCAGGGCCAAAACCGGTATCTCGGAGTGCAGGGTCAACAATTTTGTCAATCTTCCTTCCGAAGGTGAGCTTTTTTCGGCATGGTTACGGGGCAATATGGCTAACAGATCAATTTTTTTTTCGTTGATGTAATCCAAAATACCTTGTTCCACATCTTCATTTTTAGTGAAGGTATGATCGGCATAAAAGTGTTCCAAATAGTATTCCAACAGATTTTCATTGGAGTCTTTAATGGCTTCTTCATCAAAAACGGAATCCTTATAAATGGTAAGCACATGGACACGGGCATCAAAATCCCTGGCAATGTCCAATAGTGTTCCCAAGACGTTCTTGTCATCTATTTTTTCGCCACCCATTACCAAGGCAATGTTTTTGGGCTCTTTAATGGCGGTTCCATAAGGGATTGATATTACAGGGCAATTGGCCTCCAACACCAATTTCGATGTGTTTGTAATGGCCTCATCCGTAATTTTATCGCCCATAGTGCCCATCATGATCAAATCTGCGTTACTCTTTTCTTGGGCAGAAAGAATAGTGCCGATCACTTCGCCCGTATCGGTAGTGAATTCTGGATTCACTTTCAATTTTACATTGAAAGAGTCCAACACTTTTAAAAAATCCCTCTTTAATTTTTCACTATCGGATTCACTCATGGGCATAACACCTACATAAAGGCCCAAGATATTTATAGCTCTCTCTGTACCTACAAAATTGACCACATACTCCAAGGCGTTTACAGATGCCTCGGAAAAATCAAACGGAATTAATATTTTATTTAAACTGCTCATACCTATTTTATTTAATGATTTCAATTCTTGAACTCAAAAGTAGAACCGTGGCATGATCTAAAACATGACAGAAGTCAGGGTTTTCAAATTTTCCCTGATATTAGCAAAAAATCAGCGGTCATAAAAGTCAAGGAGGTTATTTTATTGCCTTCATAATAGTTATATTTAAAAGCCGTAAAATAATGTGACTTTAAATATGGATTTAGTAATCGGAATAGATATTGGTGGAACCAAAACCAAAATCGGATTGGTAGATGAAACTGGTGAATGCCACGAAAAAACCTTTTTTAGAACCAAGGAATTCCCAAACCTGGATGCTTACCTTGATAAAATAAAAGCTACTTCCGATGAGCTTTTGGCGCAGTTTGGAGAGCGTGCCAATGTAATAGGCTGCGGTATCGGCGCCCCTAATGCTTCCAGTAAAAACGGAACTATAGAGAATGCCAGTAACTTAGTGTGGAAAGGCAGCGTTCCCTTGGTTAAACTCCTAAAACAAAGAATGGACATGCCCATTCGCATAATGAACGACGCCAGTGCCGCCGCATTGGGCGAAATGCTATTTGGAGGTGCAAAAAACATGACCGATTTTATTGTAATTACACTTGGCACAGGTTTTGGCGCCGGAATAGTGGCCAATGGCCAACTTATTGATGGATATGATGGATTCGCAGGCGAATTGGGCCATGTGGACATGACCATGGGAGATGGCAGGTTGACCGGACTAGGCGTAAAAGGCGGGCTGGAGGCTTATGTATCCGCAACCGGATTAAAGCGAACCGTTATGTATATGCAGAGCAAATATTTGGTGGATAGTAGGTTTAGGAGTATCGCCTATAACGACCTCCACGGGGAGGACATTACCCAAGCCGCGGAAGAAGGGGACGAAATTGCCCTTAAAGCTTTTGACTATACGGCTCGAATTATGGCACAGGCGTTGGCCAACTTTACGGCATTTACACAACCCGAGGCATTTATTTTAATGGGCGGCCTCACCAATAGTGGCAAATGGATGATGACCCCTTTGGAAAAATACTTTAACGGTTTCCTTTTGGATGTGTACAAAGGAAAGGTGAAACTCCTACACTCCAGCATGGAGGGAAAAACCGCCGCTATTTGTGGGGCCGCTGCCCTTATCTGGGAAAACCAAAAAAAGAAAATTGTTTAAAAAACTAGCTTTTATTTAAAAAAAGGGGAATCCATGACAAGCACCACGCTGCCAAAAAATGATTTAGCCCATAATACCTGCCTAATACAAATATCAGTCATTCGGAAAACAAAGCAGTTTCAACCTGTATCCAAACCTGACCATTGTCATATTTTCTGATTTTGGAGAACGCTACCTTTAACATAGTTAAATAGTAGCAGTCATGAAACCAAAAAAGAACCCAAACGCAGAAATTGGACGCAACAGCAGTCTATATTTCATGATAGGACTTACTTCTGTGTTGTTCATGACATGGCAATCCTTTGAAGTAAAGTTCTATGAAGAGGAATCCAAAGTTTCGGAAGTTGTGCAGGTAACCGACGAACTTAAGGAAGATGTACCCATTACCGAAATAATCAGGACCGCACCACCCCCTCCCCCACCATCTGCACCTGATGTAATTGAAATTGTGGAGGATGTGGAAGATGTGAAAGAAACCGTGATTGAAAGTACCGAAAGTAGTCAAGAAACCTATATCGAGGATGTTGTGGTAAAAATCGAGGATGTTGAAGTTGAGGAAGTTGAGGAAGAAGTTGTAGTGCCCTTTGCAGTAATTGAATATGTTCCAGTATTCCCTGGATGCGAACATCTACAAACTCAAACAGAACGCAAAAATTGCTTTAACCAAAAAGTCCAGGAGCATATCAAAGCTAATTTCAATTATCCGCCATCGGCTTTGGAAATGGGTATAACGGGCAGGGTCCACGTACAGTTTGTAATCGATTCAAACGGCAGGGTAACCGGCATACAAAAAAGAGGCCCGGATAAGCTATTGGAAAAAGAAGCCGAACGCATTATTGCATCTTTGCCCAAAGTAAAACCGGGCGAACAACGCGGAAAAAAAGTAAGCGTAAAGTATAGCATACCTATAAACTTTGTAATGCAAAACTGAAACCCGAAGATAGGTCCAAGTCAATTTCTTGGGCCTTTTTTATTTTTTGAACCAAGCCGAACCCTTATATTCCCCAGATTTTGATGCGCTCTCCCTATTTTTGGCCACTAAATGGTTTTTATCCAATTTTCTTGCCCTGTAACCCAACAAGTGAAAAAAGGATTTGGTGAAAAAACGGGCCACCCTTTGGTCAACCATCAGGGTGTCTTTCTTATCCGTTTCCCATTCCACACCGGGCAATTTCACTAAAATATGGTCTACTTTGAACCTTCTTATTTTTTTGGACAACCACAACCAAAATTTAGGTATGGGTCTAATAAAATAAAAGCCCTCATTCCCTTGTTTTTGGTATAGGGGCATAAAAATCTGTCGTTTTTTGGTCGTTTTTAACACAACGGCATCAACAAGTGCCAAACTCTCGCCCTTTGACACTATTTGAAAATTGACAAAGCCCGGAAACATTTTAAAGGCAGTTTGCGAACCAATATCATACTGATGGTATATTTCGTAAAACTTATGCGATACCGTTCCCCATGCCGCTATTTTATTCCTTAATCGTTCCTTCTGCTGTTCCGAAAAATCAACGGACTGGGTCAATGCCAAGGAATAGCGAATAAACTCAATGCTGTTTTGTATGGCTACGCCATCATTATGTTGTCCACTTTCAAAACCAAGAGAAACATAGCCCAATTCATTGATATAGCTCAATAAAGCCCCTTTAAGATACTCCTCAATCCCCAGGATAATGGGCAATGGATAGTTGGATGCATACGTACGGTTGAGCAAACTATCGTTGAGTACCATAAAAGGAGGGGTATGGCTTGATGTTGTATGAAGATCCAAAAAATAAAAGGGAGGATTACTGTTTTTTAGGATGTCCTGTATCAACCGATAAAGCTGGTTCAGTTCGTTATCCTCGTTATGATGGGTTTCTTTATTCCCTACTATACGTTCTATCCGTTCTGGAAACCAAATCCTGTTCAGGTCCTCATCTTGAAAACGCTGCTTACTTTCCAGAGCGCCCAAGTTTCCAGAAATGGCATAAACTTCGCCGCTTATGCCAATTTTTTTTGTTCTGATTTCATTAAAAACAGCTTTTAAGGCAAAAACACCTGCTGTTTCGTTCCCATGAATACCTCCAAAAAAAACTACGGTCGGGCCACTCTTTATACCTTTGATATGATCTATGATTCTATCAACCCTTATTGTTTCATCCCATGCTATATTGTGAACTAAAGTCATAGCTACAAATCTACTTTACTTATGATTCCCACGATATGGGTGTCCACACAAATCGGCAAACATCCTATTTGGTGATCGTGCATCATTTTTCTTGCGGTTTCTATTTCAGTTCTGGGCTCTACGGTAATTACGTCTTTGACCATAATATCCGACACCTTAGCTTCTTTCTTGTCCAGTTTTTCGAACTTTTCGATATGGCTCCAGGTGAGCAGCCCCACCAATTCCCCTTTTCCATTTTCTACAGGAATATGGTGTATGTTGTTCCATTGCATAATGGCTATGGCCAAATTGGCATAATCATCTTCGTATAGCTTCATGAGCTTTGTGGACATGACCTGCCTTACCCATTGAAACGATTCCTTTGTTTTGGCCATTCCACTTATTGGTCTCCATTGATGGACGGGAGTTTGGGTCTCTTGGTTATTGTACATGGATTTGGTCAATTGTACAATGGCGCTGTCCAGCTTCATCTGTTTTTTAAGTTCCCTAAAATTTTTGATTTGCCACTCGGCCCCTGTGCCACTTTTCGTTCTTGCTTCAATTACGCCCAAAAGCCTATTAATATCCTTTTCATCAATATCGAATTTCCGCAATCCGTTGTAAGCTATGGGCAACAATACTTTTTTGACAATTTCTTTTGCCGTCATAGTCTTGTCCAACCATGAAAACACCGTGTGCCTTCCACTCATGGCGGCTCTAAAAAAGTTGAGCTTCGCCACCCTAAAGTCCATAACGTTGGGCATATCGTCATACGTTTCCGGCCTTCCCGCCATAAGCCCTACCCAAAATGCAAAATTGGCCATTTCATCGATTACTGTTGGGCCAGAGGGGATGTACCGGTTTTCAATTCGCAAATGCGGCTTTCCATTGCCCACTCCGTAGCATGGGCGGTTCCATCGGTACACTGTACTATTGAACAGGCTCAGTGCTTCCAATTTTGGGGTTTTTCCGTCCCGCAACACATGTAACGAACCTTTTGTTATGGGTTTTGTGAGTAAAATTCGGTGCGAGGAAATGTCTTGTTTAAAAATCTCGGCCACAGAATCCCTTTGCCAGTGCTCTCCAAAGCCTACCCTTGCCACTTGTTCCTTAACTGCCTTTGTCCAAACCCTGGTATCCAAACTTTGTTGGAACAGGGCTATTCTGGTCTCTCTCCAAAGTTCTTTTCCCAAAAGCAAAGGAGAATTGCAGCAAACTCCCAAAACAGGGCCCGAAATGGCCTGTGCCCAATTGTAACTTTTGATAAAGTCATCGGGGGGTATCTGCAAATGGAGTTGAAAACTGGTAGTACAGGCTTCAAAAAGTACCGAGTCGTGATGCAGTGAAAGTTCATCTGCCCCTTTGATCCTGAGCGAAAAATCATTCCCTCTCCAAGCCTTTAAAACTTCATTTATTCGGTAATACCGAGGTATCGGTGTCATAAAATCCATACCAAGCTCTTCCTTGCTTATGGTAGGGAGAATACCGGTCAAAATAATCATTACACCATGTTCATTTGCAGTTTCTTTCACCTTGTCCATCAATTTTCGTAGCTGCTGTTCCATTTTGGCAAAACAATCCTTCTCCAACGTATACGGATCGAGATTGGCCTCAATATTATATGTTGCAAATTCGGTGGTAAAGTGGTCGTCGTTAACCTCTTTGATGATTTCCATGGATTTGGGGGATGGCCTAAAATCACCATTTACAAGGCACATTTCCTGTTCGGCTCCAATCCTAACAATATCATTTTCGATCATACCTTCTGCAATCATTTGCTCCAAGGATTGGACGTCATCGATAAGATGTTGGACAAACGCTTTCCGTTCCTCTTCACTAAACGTACTTTTTCCGATATGTTCTCCCATTGAACTTAAGTTAATTGTAAGTCAACAATCCTTTAAAGGTACTATGCTGGGATAACGAAAAATATGATACTCATCAGGCCTAAAAACTCATTTTTCGCGATTCCATACACCAATCCTGACAATTATCATGTTCTATGCAACTTGACTAAGGTAATTTTGAACTATAATGTAATGATATATACAACGATGTGTGGATTAGTTCAAAAATACAATGTTCCCGGACCCCGATATACCAGTTACCCAACCGTACCCTATTGGGATCTGGACAGTTTTTCTGGAAAAAAATGGAATTCCAGTGTACTAAAAGCATATCGAGAAAGCCAACAGGAAGGAATAAGTTTATACATACACCTCCCATTTTGTGAAAATCTGTGCACTTTTTGCGGATGCCACAAACGTATTACCAAAAGACATGAGGTTGAACTACCCTACATAAAGGCAGTTTTAAAGGAATGGGAACTGTATTGCGACTTGTTGGGTTCCAAGCCCCTGATAAAGGAACTCCATTTGGGTGGTGGCACCCCTACCTTTTTTTCTCCGGAAAATTTAAAAATGCTCATCGAGGGCATTGTGCGTCTTGGAAACAAGGCGGACGAAGTTGAGTTTAGTTTTGAGGGCCATCCCAACAACACCACAAAAGAACATTTACAAGCGCTTTACGATGTAGGGTTTAGAAGGGTTTCTTTTGGCGTACAGGATTATAACCTCACCGTTCAGCGCGCCATCAACCGAATACAGCCTTTTGAGAACGTGAAAAATGTTACCGAATGGGCCAGGGAAATTGGATACACCTCGGTTGGACACGACATCATCTATGGATTGCCATTTCAAGATTGTGCCGATGTAGAGAATACCATGATAAAAACCAATGCCATAAAACCCGATAGAATCGCTTTTTATAGTTACGCTCACGTGCCTTGGATAAAAGGCAACGGACAACGTGGCTATAAAGATGAAGACCTGCCATCGTCCGTGGAGAAAAAAACACAGTACGAAATGGGTAAAAAGATGCTCACGGGGTTCGGTTACAAAGATGTTGGCATGGATCATTTTGCTCTTCCCACCGATAGTTTGTACAAAGCACTGGGAAATGGAACCCTGCACCGAAACTTTATGGGTTATACCGCATCAAAAACCAAACTTATGATCGGTTTGGGAGCATCGAGCATTAGCGATAGCTGGTATGGATTTGCCCAAAATGTAAAGAACGTGGAAGAATATCAGAATTTGGTTTCGCACGGAGTTATCCCTATTTTTAGAGGACACATCCTAAATACGGAAGATGAAATCTTGAGAAAGCATATTCTTAATATAATGTGCCAATTCGAAACTACTTGGAACACCGAGGAAAAAGAAGTGGTGGATTTTGGAAATATCTTGGGCAACCTATCCGAATTGGAAGCCGATGGACTTGTAGAAATAAATGACACTAAAATCAAGGTAACCGACAAAGGGAGGCCTTTTGTAAGAAACATTAGTATGGCATTTGATCTTAAACTGCACCGACAAAAACCAAATACCCGAATATTTTCCATGACCGTTTAACCTTAAAAAAACAACAAAATGAACAGTATAATCGTACCGGTTGATTTTTCAAATCAATCCGAAAAAGCCCTTAAAATTGCGGCTTCCTTAGCAAAGGAACACAAGGCAGAACTATATGTTTTGCACATGCTGGAACTTTCTCCCGCCATTATGGGGGAATCTGGATATATTTCCCAAGAACAAGTGGTACATCTTATAAAATTAGGAGAGCAAAGGTTTGCCGACTTTTTGGACAAACCTTATTTAAAAGAACTAAAGGTAATTCCCATTATAAAGCACTACAAAGTCTTCAGTGAAGTGGCCGAAGTGGCGGAAAAACACAAAGCCGATCTTATTGTTATGGGATCCAATGGTGCAGATGGCCTTCAGGAAATTTTTATTGGTTCCAACACCGAAAGAGTGGTAAGAACTTCCGATGTCCCTGTTTTGGTCATCAAAGGAAATGAGGTCAATGGCTTTAACCCAAAGCATTTTGTTTTTGCCTGTGATTTTGAGGAAGAGAGTGTTCCTGCCCTAAAAAAAGCCAAGAAAATGGCCGGCCTTTTAAAGGCCAAGTTGCACCTTGTTTATATAAACACTCCGGGAGACGAGTTTTTAAGCACCGATGATGCCTCTGAAAAAATCTCCAAATTCCTGGACGAGGCCAAAATAAACGTTGGAGTGGAGATATTCAACGACTATACCGTCGAAAAAGGTATTATCAATTACAGCGACAAAATATCCGCTGACCTGATCGGTATTCCAACACACGGCAGAAAGGGTCTATCCCACTTCTTTATGGGAAGTATTGGCGAGGATATTGTCAACCATTCCGAAGCTCCTGTAATAACCTTTAAAATTTAATGGATTGTATTTTTTGATTGGTTTCATACAATTCAAAAAAAGGGGCGATTTTAAAATTGCCCCTTTTTTTTGTGATTAACTATGATTGACCCTAACCATGAAATCTTTCATAGGCTGCTTTTTCCAACTCCTCCCTATGATCAGGGTGTGCAATGGAAATTAAAGCTTTGGCCCGTTGTTGCAGATTTTTCCCAAAAAGATTCACCACACCATATTCCGTGGCCACATAGTGCATGTGGGCCCGTGTGGTGGTGACTCCGGCTCCTTGCTTTAAAAAGGGTGTTATTTTGGAAACCCCTTTTTTGGTGGTGGCAGACATGGCTATGATGGGTTTACCTCCTTTGGAAAGCGATGCCCCCCGCATAAAATCCATTTGTCCGCCTACTCCAGAAAACTGATATCCTCCAATGGTATCCGCACAAACTTGGCCGGTAAGGTCAATTTCTATGGCACTGTTAATGGCCGTTGCTTTCGGATTTCTACGGATTCTGGCCGTGTCGTTGGTATACCCCGAGTCCCTAAAATCACATATAGGGTTGTCGTCTATAAAATCATATAGTTTTTGAGAGCCCACAGCAAAACAACTAACAATTTTACCTCGTTTCACCGCCTTTTCCTTTCCGTTGATGACCCCGCTTTCCAATAAGGGCAATACCCCGTCAGAGAACATCTCGGTATGGATCCCAAGGTTTTTATGGTTTGCTAAGTTGGACAGAACCGCATTGGGGATGTTCCCAATTCCCATTTGTAGGGTTGCGCCATCATCAATAAGTGATGCTACGTGCCTACCAATTTCGTGCTCTACTTCCGACGGTTCGGTGGGAAGGTGTGCGTGAATGGGCCTATTGACCTCCGTGGCAAATGCAATCTCATCCACGTGAACGATACCTGTACCGTGGGTTCTGGGTACCTGTGGATTTATCTGCGCCACGATTTTTTTGGCCGTTCTAATGGCCGGCAATGCTACATCCACCGATACTCCCAAGGAACAATAGCCATGCTTGTCCGGTGGCGACACTTGTACAAAGGCCACATCCAACGGAAGATATTCGTCGGCGAACAACCATGGTATTTCACTCAAAAAAACCGGAATATAGTCGCCCATATACGTATTTACAAATGTCCGAACGTTGCCCCCCACAAAACAGGCATTCAAGGTAAAGGCATCACAATAGGGCTTTCTGGTATACTTTGCATCCCCTTCGGTATGGATGGAAATAATCTCTATATCCTTCAATTCATCGTGACGCTCACAGAGTGCGTCGATCAACTCGTTTGGGGTCATGGCCGCTCCTTGGAAAAAGACCCGGTCGCCTGATTTTACAATTCCTACCGCTTCTTCCGCTGATGTTATTTTCATTTTGGATTATAATTTTAGGGTTGATGGCATTCAATGGTCGCCGATACCGAATCTGCAGGTGCAGCTTTAGGGGAAACATAGGGTATTCCCAATCCCAGCCCACGTACAATAAACAATATACCAATGATGACCACAAATACCGGTATCAATTTCTGTATTTTGGATTTAATGGATGTACTGAACATTCCTTTGGAATAGACCACCAAGGACATCAGTGGCACGGTTCCCAGACCAAAAATCATCATGTAAAAACCGCCCTCCAAAGGACTGCCCATGGCAATGGCCCCCAAAAGGGCCATATACACCAGACCACAGGGCAAAAAGCCGTTCAAAAAGCCAATGGTCAAAAAGGTATCGGGTGTCTTTTTTTTAAGTTCAGCACCGAGTCTGGACTTTACCTTGCCAATGATCGAGTAAATGGGCGACAACAATTTATGACCGTTCAGATATCTTCCAGGGATCAACACCAGAATAATCATAAGCACCCCTATTCCAATGGATAGCTTTTGCTGAATGCCAAATAGAGACAATCCCTTGCCCAAAAGTCCAAACAACACGCCAATAACACCATAGGCAAACAGCCTTCCAAAGTGGTAGATGGACAGTTGTGCTGTCTTTTTTATACCATTGTTTTGGTCCAGAGGCAGCATAAAGGCTATTGGCCCGCACATGCCCAAGCAGTGCAGGCTTCCCAAAAGTCCCAGAACCAATGCAGAGGTCAACATGATCAGTACACCAATTTTTCTTTATGTAAAAAGGAATTACCTTCGTATTCCCAGTTTATGGAAATGTCCCAGCGACCGTCTACCAAGCGATTGTCAGGTATGAGCAAATGTGTATTGGACAAACTTAAAGGAAAGTTTGTGTCCAAGTGCTTGTTAGACGGTCTGTATAGGGACACTGTTCCACTTATTTTTTTGGGGTCGAAACGCTCTGGAAAATAAACCAACAAGCCTTCATCTGTTTTTTCAACCTTTAGGTTGGCATTCATTTCCGTGGCCTTTTTTGATGCATCTATCTCCTGCTGATAGGACAATTCTTTTTTATAATATTCCTCTGTCACCAAATCGTGGTTGGCACTATCATCCGTGCTCATCCTGAAGACAAAGTATAGGATGAAGGTGATAAAACCTATAAATGCCAATACTATTCCCGTTCCCCAATTAATTTTCATTGTTGTCTTATTTAATTATAGCTCCTCGGTGCCAAAAACTGGGTCACCGTGGTTTCTATGAGCTTATCGCCACTGTACACCCCGATCTTCAATTTATCCTTGTCGCCGTTCAATGCCGATGCATTTATTTCGATGAACAAGGTACCTTCTGTCAACTCTTCTGCCGGAACCGTAAAACTTTCTTGGGACACCATTTTGATTTCGCCCTTGTGCGACATCAGTTCAAAAGAAACGTTTTCGATATCATTTGTGGTTTTGTTCACTATTTTATAGGTGTACACATTACTGATGATATTATTTGCCTTTCGCTCGTACAACTGGCCCGGTAAGCGCAGCACATTGGCCTCGACCTCGTTTCTCATAAACAACATTCCAATAAGGACACCCGTTAGCACAACAAGTACTGCCGTATAGCCCTTCAAACGAGCGGTAAACTTAAACTTGTTCTTGTTGGTGATCTCATCCTCGCTGGCGTACCTGATCAAACCTTTGGGTTTATTGATACTTTCCATAATGTGATCACACTCATCAATACAAGCGGTACAGTTTACACATTCCAATTGGGTCCCGTTACGGATATCTATCCCTGTCGGGCAAACGTTCACGCATTGGAAGCAATCAATACAATCCCCATGTCCCAGCGCTTCCCGATCTTCATTCTTCCTGAACTTTTTACGTCCGTTTTCACCTTCACCACGTTCATGATCATAGGCCACAACTATGGATTTATTGTCCAAAAGCACTCCCTGTAATCTACCATAAGGACAGGCAATGATGCAGACTTGTTCCCTAAACCACGCGAAGATGAAATAAAACACCCCTGTGAAAATCAGCAACGGAACCATGGTGCCCAAATGGGCCATAGGGCCATCAGTAATATATGATAGAAGCTGATCACTTCCGATCAAGTATGCCAAGAACACATTGGCAATAAAAAAGGAGATGATGAAGAAAATAATCCACTTCAACACTCTTTTCCTGATTTTTTTGCCGGTCCATGGTGCTTTGGCCAAACGCATCTGTGCACCTCGATCACCATCTATCCAATATTCGATACGACGGAATACCATTTCCAAAAAAATGGTCTGTGGGCACATCCACCCACAGAAAATACGACCGTAAGCGACTGTAAAGAGTGCTATAAAAACAACTCCTATGATCAAAGACACCACAATCAGGTGAAAATCCTGAGGCCAAAACGGAAGTCCAAAAATATTGAACCGTCTGTCCAACACATTGAACAGCAAAAATTGGTGCCCATTGATCTTGACAAAAGGAGCTGCAATCAAGAAAATCAGCAGAATGTAACTTACGTACTTTCGGTAATCATAATACCGTCCACTGGGTTTCTTGGGGAAAATCCAATTTCTTTTCCCTTCTTCTGTAATTGTGCCTATGGAATCCCTAAAATTCTCTTCCATCACATTTGTGGTTTGTGGATAAATGTTTTGATGCTACTTATCCGGAACCTGAACCCGGCCCAAATTCTCGGGACACAGCTTTTCGTATCAGGTTTGATTTGCTTAATTTTCATCAGGAGCATCTGGGTCTACCCAAATATCCCCTTCAGGTTCCTTTGGGTTGGCCGGTGTGGTTCCACCCAAAGTAATTATGTAACTGGCCACCTGGGCCATTTCGACCGGTTTTAAGGTTTGTTTCCATGCAATCATCCCTTTGCCATCGCGACCACCTTCGGAAATTGTGGAAAACACATTTTTGATACCTCCGCCCAAAATCCAATACTCATCGGTCAGGTTTGGTCCAATTCCTCCTCCTCCATCGGCCATATGGCAAGCAACACAATTGGTCTGGAATATTTTCTCTCCTGCGGCCAAGTCGGATTCATCCGAAAGGAATTCCACAGTACTGGCATCCACCAAGTCTTTGGCAGTTCTTTTATACTCCTCAATAGCTGCTTGGGCAGCGGCCACCTCTTGTTCGTATTCCTGTTCTTGTGTATAATCTCCAATAACGTGAAAGCGCACTAAATAAACAATTGCAAAAACAATGGTCGCGTAGAAAAGGTACACCCACCAAGGCGGGAGCACATTGTCCAGCTCCCGGATACCATCATAATTGTGATCTAAGACAATTTCACCTTCCTTTTCAATGGCTCGGCTCTTGGTCAATTTTTTCATGAGGTTTTTGGCCCAAGTCCATTCAAATTTCTTGCTTTTGGTCTCCAAGTAACGTTCCTTGCCTTCTTCGGAAAGGGTTTGGAACATAATGTTCTCTATAGAATTCAAAATCAATTCAATGGCAATAAGGATCATCAATACCAACAGCATAAAAAACTGCGTGATGGGATATTCAAGTATTGCGGGTTTGTCACCGGAGTCTATAAAAAATTCCATCAATCCGAAGATCAAAAAGAATAAAACCGGGACTCGTATCCACCAAGGTGTTTTAGTACTCATAATGTTATAGTTTGTGTTGTTGATCATCGTTATCCAATGGCAGTTCGGACATCTCCCTTATGTGTTCCTTGGTAGCGGTAAATACCCACCAGAACAAGAGAACGAAAAAGACAAAGAAGATGAGCAGGGAAACCATGGGGTAGTTGGCTATCCCATCGATGGTTTCCATATGTTCTTTTACAAATTTCAACATGGTTATATTAGATTTTAGATGCAAGAATCAAGATGCAAGACTTTGAAATCTTAAATTGCCTATGTCTTGGCTCCTGAATCTTGGTTCATTATTTTTATTTTACTCTTCTGTTCCCTCAAGCTTAATATCGGTGCCCAATCGTTGCAGATAAGCAATCAAGGCAACGATTTCGCGATCGCGCATTTCCACAAACTCCAATCCGTTTTCCTCTGCGTATTTTTTATCCGCTTCGTAGGTTTTTTCAAATTCCGGGTCTGTGTACAGGCTCTTCTCTATTTGGGCCGCTTGCTCTGCCATGGATTGCGGAGCGTTGGCAATGTCATCATCAGTATATGGTACACCCAATTTTACCATAGCCTCCATTTTAGCTTGAACATCGCTACGGTCGTGTTCGTCCGTCACCAACCACTCATACGATGGCATTATGGAACCTGCCGAGGTACTTTGGGGGTCGTACATGTGGTTCAGGTGCCAACTGTCGGAGTATTTGCCTCCCACACGTAACAAGTCGGGACCTGTACGCTTACTGCCCCACAGGAATGGGTGGTCATACACAAATTCTCCTGCCTTGGCATATTCGCCATAGCGTTCCACCTCACTACGGAACGGTCTGACCATTTGTGAGTGACAACCCACACAACCTTCTCGAATGTAAAGGTCCCTACCTTCCAATTCCAGCGGAGTATACGGTTTAACACTTGTAATGGTCGGAATGTTGGATTTTACCAAAATCGTTGGGACAATCTGAACAATACCTCCAATCAAAATAGCGATGGTGGCCAAGATGGTCAACTGAACCGGTTTCCTTTCCAACCAATTGTGGAAGGTTTCGCCAGCCACTCTTCGTTTTGCCACACGTTCCAAGGCCGGAGCTTCAGCTGCTTCATCTTCAACCTTGCTACCAGACCTGATGGTCATCACAATATTGTAAAGCAACACAAACATACCGAGGATGTACAACGAACCTCCGATGGCCCTCATCCAATACATGGGGATGATTTGGGTGACAGTTTCCAAGAAGTTACCATAAACCAAGGTACCATCTGGGTTAAATTCTTTCCACATCAAGGCTTGGGTGAATCCTGCTACGTACATGGGAAGGGCATACAATACAATACCCAAGGTGCCAATCCAGAAGTGGAAATTGGCCAATCCTTTGGAGTGCAAATTTGTTTTGAACATTCGTGGCACCAACCAGTAGATCATACCAAAGGTCAAGAATCCGTTCCAGGCCAAGGCACCTACGTGAACGTGGGCAATAATCCAGTCACTGAAGTGGGCAATAGCGTTTACGTTTTTTAGGGAAAGCATGGGGCCTTCGAAGGTGGCCATACCATACCCCGTAATAGCTACCACCATAAATTTTAATGTAGCATCGGTGCGAACCTTATCCCAAACACCACGGAGGGTCAACAACCCGTTGATCATACCTCCCCAAGATGGAGCCAGCAACATTATGGAGAATACGACACCAAGATTCTGTGCCCAATCTGGCAAGGAAGAATATAACAAGTGGTGTGGACCAGCCCAGATATAAATGAATATCAACGACCAAAAATGGACGATGGACAATCTATAGGAATAGATGGGCCTATTGGCCGCCTTGGGAACAAAGTAGTACATCAACCCCAAGAAAGGCGTGGTCAAAAAGAATGCCACCGCATTATGCCCGTACCACCATTGTACCAATGCATCTTGCACACCAGCATATACGGAATAACTCTTCAGTGCGGATACCGGCAGCTCCAAGCTATTAAAAATGTGCAGCACGGCCACGGTAACAAACGTGGCCAAGTAAAACCAGATGGCCACGTACAAGTGCCTTTGTCGCCTTTTGAGGATGGTACCGATCATGTTCCATCCAAAGACCACCCATACTATTGTAATGGCAATATCTATGGGCCATTCCAACTCGGCATATTCCTTGGTGGTGGTATACCCCAATGGAAGTGTGATCGCTGCGGAGACAATGATCAATTGCCAGCCCCAGAAGTTGATATTGCTCAAGGCGTCACTGAACATTCGTGCCTTAAGCAAGCGTTGCAAGGAGTAATACACCCCTGCAAAAATGGCGTTCCCCACAAATGCAAAGATCACGGCGTTGGTGTGCAATGGACGCAAACGCCCAAAACTCAACCATGAGATACCCTCTGTAACATTGGGGAACAAAAACATAAAGGCCAATAAAAGGCCTACCGACATACCCACTACGCCCCATAAAATGGTGGCGTATAAAAACTTTTGTACGATTTTGTTATCGTAACGGAACTGTTGTATTTCCATATTTATTGGTTTGTACTTTTAGCTTGTTTGATTTCCTTTTTATTTGGGTTTGATTTTTCCTTGTCCTTAACCACCTCATCCTCGAACAACATTCTTACCGATGGGGTATAGGTGTCATCGTATTGTCCGCTTTTTACCGAGAAAACAAAGGCTACAAAAAAGATTACGGCCACCGTTATGCTAATGGCCAACAACACATAAATAACACTCATACCTGCCTGAATTTAGGGGTAAAACTACTGTGATGGTATTCCTCAAAAAATGACATATATCAGCTTTCTAAAATTTTTAAATCTTTACCGAGGTAATTTGTCGCCAAGGTGGTGAACACCACAATACTGATAGAGCTCAACGGCATCAGAATAGCGGCGATAACGGGCTGTAACTGACCTGTGACGGCAAAATACAATCCCACGACATTGTAACAGAGCGATAACAAAAAGCTCATTTTTATAATGCGAATGGATTTTTTGGACAGTTGTATGAACTTTGGCAGCATTCGCAACTTGCTCGCATCCAGAATGCCATCACAAGCTGGTGAAAACACATTGATGTTTTCCGAAACAGCCAATCCTACATCACTTTGGGCCAGGGCCCCCGCATCGTTCAAACCGTCGCCCACCATCAAAACTTTATGTTTTTCCTGCAACTGTTTGATGTATTCCAACTTGTCCTCAGGTTTTTGATCAAATAGCATTCTTGTCTTTTCCGGAAGCACTTTTTCCAACTGCGCTTTTTCTCCATCATTATCCCCCGAAAGAATGCCCAGTTCCAAATCGGCGGACAGCTCATCAAAAATTTGGCCCATCCCTTCGCGATAGGTGTTCTTGAACACGAACCGTCCCTTAAAATCTTCATCGGCACTTACGTAGACCGAAGTATTGGTCAATGCATTGGATATGCTTTCACCCACATAGGATGCCGAACCCACTTTTATGGAGTGCTCCTTATATTTGCCCTCGATACCTTTTCCGGTATGTTCTTGGAATTCTCCAAGGGTCATGATGGCATTGGATTTTAAAATAGTATAGAGAGATCGGCTCAAGGGGTGGTTGGATGCCCTCAAGGTAGTTTTCAAAAGTGCGGTTTCCTCCTCCGTAAGTTCCATTCCTTCATAATGGATGGTATCCTTTTGATTTGTGGTGAGCGTTCCGGTTTTATCAAAAATAGCGGTGTCTATTTTGGACAAGCGTTCGATCACATTGGTATTCTTCAAATAGAATTTATGTTTCCCGAAAATGCGTAGCATATTTCCCAAGGTAAATGGGGCCGCCAACGCAATGGCGCACGGACAGGCGATGATCAATACCGAAGTGAACACATTCAGGGCCAAACTTGGGTCAAAAATCAACCAAAAAGCGGTGGCCAAGGTGGCAATGCTCAAAACGGCAATGGTGAATCGTTTTCCGATGCTATCCGTAAGGGTCTGGAATTGACTTGCCTTGTCCTTGGAAAATATGGAGTTGCCCCACAACTGGGTCAAATAACTTTGGGAGACGGATTTGAGCACCTCAACCTCCAAAACCCCTGAAAGTTGTTTGCCGCCCGCAAACAATTTTTCTCCCGATTCCTTAAAAACCGCTTCAGATTCGCCCGTTACAAAACTGTAATCAATCTCGGCAGTTCCTTTGATCAGAATACAGTCCACTGGGATAATTTCGTGGCTTCGGATAAGGACCCTATCCCCTACTTCGATATTATAAATTTGGATGTTTTCTTCTTCCCCATTTTTCTTCAAACGGGTAACGGCTATGGGAAAATAGGATTTGTAATCGCGTTCAAACGAGAGATAAGCGTAGGTTTTCTGCTGAAAGAACTTGCCCAACAACAAAAAGAACACCAAGCCGGTAAGACTATCAAAAAAGCCTGAGCCCAAATCAAACGCTATATCGACGGTGCTTCGTAAAAAGAGGACTAAAATCCCCAAGGCGATGGGCACATCAATATTCAATAATTTGGAACGGATGCCCTTGTAGGCCGAGATAAAGTAATCCTGCGAGGCATAAAATACCACGGGCAGGGAAAAAGCAAACATCAACCACCGAAAAACCTGCTTGTATTGGTCCAACCAAAATTCTTCCACCTCAAAATACTCGGGAAAGGAGAACAGCATCACATTTCCAAAGGCAAAACCCGCAACACCCAACTTATAGATTAGGGAACGGTCTACTTTCTTTGCTTTTTTGTTGTATTCCTCAAGGGAGATATAGGGTTCGTAACCGATGCTGCACAACAAAAGTACCAATGCTTTCAGGGAAAAGTCCTCTGTTTTATAGGTAACCCGGATGGTTTTCTTTGGGAAATCGACCTGGGAAACTTTAATGGCCGAATGTAGCTTGTTCAGGTTTTCCAACACCCAAATGCAGGAACTGCAATGAATGGCAGGAATACTCAAACTGACCACTTGCACACCCTCTTCATTAAATTCCACGAGTTTCTGTACAATTTCTAGGTTGTCCAAAAAATCGTATTTCTGACGGATTTCGTTAGGTGTGGTTCCTGCCTTGCCCTCTATTTCGTAATAGGTGGACAGGCCGTTGGACGTAAAAATCTCGTAAACGGTTTTACAACCATTGCAACAAAAATCCTTATCATCAAGCTTAACATAACCTTTACCGCACTCGTCTCCACAATGATAACAGGTCGAGTCTGCCATTTTACATTTGCTTTACCTGGTGCAAATTTGTAATACTATTCTTCCTAAAAATATGATATTTATCAGTAATTCGTAAATGTTTAACCCTTAAGTTTGCCAAATCAGGTAAGCAAAACATTATGGAAAGTAGATGTGAAAATTGTATCATCCGACAGTTCAACTCGCTCCGTGCCATGAGCAAGGAGGAATTGAAACAAGTTTCCGATACCAAAACCACCAAGATCATAAAAAAGGGTGAATCTTTATTTGCGGAGGGTGATAAACTCAACGGGGTTTATTGTGTAAGGAACGGAGTATCCAAACTTTCCAAGTTGAGCGCCAACGGAAAAGATCAGATCGTGAAATTGGCCAGTAAGGGCGAAGTTCTGGGCCAACGCTCGGTGATTTCCCAAGAAATCACCAATCTTTCCGCTGTTGCTGTAAACGATATGGAGGTTTGTTTTATTCCAAAAGACGCTATCACAAATACACTCCAAAAGAACCCTAATTTTACTTTAGAGGTTTTGCGGCACATGGCCCACGATTTAAAGGAGGCCGACGATGTAATCGTCAATATTTCCCAAAAAACCGTAAAGCAACGCATGGCCGAGGCATTTCTGTACCTCCAGAACAATTTTGGCGAAGATACCGATGGTTTTTTGGCCCTTACTTTGTCCAGAGAGGACATTTCCAACGTGGTGGGCACTGCAACCGAATCCGCCATTAGAATCATTTCGGAATTCAAAAAGAAAGGTTTGATTCATACTTCTGGCAAAAAAATTGGAATTAAGGATGAACGTAAACTTTTGGAAGTGGTCGAGGGTTTTTAATTCACTTTCCAAAACCTAACAATTGTCATAGTATCCCCTAGCCCTTAGGTCTAATTTTATCGCATCGAAAATCTTAGTCAGATGCAAAAGATATTAATACCTACGGATTTTTCGGAAAACGCGTGGAACGCCATTGATTATGCCATGCAATTGTTCCGCAACAGGCGCTGTACTTTTTATTTGCTCAACACCTATACCCCTGTTATTCCCAGTAGCCGATTTATGGCAAAAATGATTGATGGGGTTCGGATTGTGGATGCAGTCCGGGAAAATTCTGAACGGGAATTGAACAAAACAGTGGAACGGATAAAAGCCAGATATGGCAACCCCAACCACAGTTTCGAGACCATTTCTTCTTTTAACCTATTGGTGGATGAGGTAAAAGATATTGTGGAAACTTTTGGCATACATATGGTAGTTACCGGTACAAAAGGGGCATCCGGAGTGGATGAGGTATTTATGGGAAGTAACACGGTACGGATTATAAAAAGCACTAAAAAATGTCCTGTTTTGGCCATTCCCCATCATTTTGAATATGTTACTCCTTCGGAGATTGCTTTTGCCACGGATTTTAATAGATTTTACACTACATCCGAACTATCACCACTATTGGAAATGGCAAAGATGTTCAAAGCCACCATTCGGATTGTGCATGTACAATATGGCATAAAGGCATTGACGGAACTACAACAGTTCAACCTTAACATGCTGCGGCGCTATCTGAACGATGTAGAGCACTATGTGCATACCGTTTCGGAACTCAATTCCGTTTCCCATACCTTGGAAACCTTTTCCAAGGAATTAGGCATTCATCTGTTGGCGATGCTCAATTACCAGCACAGCTATATGGAAAAAATGACTCGTGAGCCTATTATCAAAAGAACGGCATTCCATACCCAAATACCATTGTTGGTGATACCTGAACTGGGTATGGAGGGTATTTCGGCAAAAGCCAAGGAAGAAGAGGAAGAAGTGGAGTCGCGCAATTAATATCCCATTGTTATCTTTACCACGATTTAATTGCTACAAAAATCGGTACAAGGTAATTTTATGGACAAACAAGAACTAATCGACTGCCACGAACGGATAAAACCTTTTATCCACAATACGCCCGTTCTTACTTCCCGCCTCATTGACGAGATGGCGGGTGCCCATTTGTTTTTTAAGTGTGAAAACTTTCAGCGTATGGGTGCATTTAAAATGCGTGGGGCAGCCAATGCCATAATACAACTTACGGACGAACAAAAGAAGAACGGTGTAGTCACACATTCTTCGGGCAATTTTGCCCAAGCCTTGTCCCTTTCCGCACAAAGTTTAGGGGTTAAGGCATATATTGTGATGCCGAGATCGGCTCCCCAGGTAAAAAAAGAAGCGGTGAGGGGATACGGTGGGTTTTTGATTGAATGCGAACCCACCTTGGCGGCTAGGGAACATGAATCTGAACGGATTGTAAACGAGCATGGGGCTACTTTTATTCACCCTTCCAATGATGACCATGTGATTTTAGGACAGGGAACTGCCTGTAAAGAATTACTGGAACTACATCCGAACATTGATTACGTTATTGCCCCAGTAGGCGGTGGCGGTTTGATTGCAGGTTCAGCCCTTTCGGCGCATTATTTTGGAAACCATTGTAAAACCATTGGAGGCGAACCTTTTGAGGTGGATGATGCCTATCGTTCCCTACAAAGCGGAAAAATAGAAACCAATACCACCACAGACACTATTGCCGACGGTTTAAAAACGCAGTTGGGTGACCGAAACTTTCCCGTTATCCAGAAGCATGTGAAAGAAATTGTCCGCGTGTCCGAAGAAGAAATTATTGCATCCATGCGATTGATTTGGGTGCGACTCAAAATTGTATGCGAACCTTCCAGCGCCGTAGCCTTGGCTGCTGTTTTTAAAAGAAAGGGGGTACTCTCCAATAAAAAAGTAGGTATTATTATCTCTGGGGGCAATGTGGACTTGGAGCGTTTGCCCTTTTAGGTTACTGTATCTTGTTGGGAAGTGTTATGGTGAATGTACTCCCTGCCCCTTTCTCACTTTCTACCTCTATTTTCCCATCCATGGCTTCCACTTGGGTCTTTACCAAGTAAAGTCCAAAGCCTTTACCTTCGGTTGCTCCACTGAGCCTTCCATACATATCAAATATTTTTCGTTCCTTTTCGGGCGTGAGCTCCATTCCAATACCATTGTCGGTAAATTTTAATATTACCGTTTCCTTGGTTTGATAGGTAGATATATTTATTATGGCAGGAACACCATCCTTTGCGTAATGTATCGCATTAAGAATAAGGTTGTAAAAAATGTTTACCACATAGCTTTTGGCCCCGAACACGGTATCCGTTTGCGAAAAATCGGTTCGAATCGACGCCTTTTGCTTCATGACCTCCTCTGTTAACAACCCGTTCACATCTTTCATCACATCTTTGAGGCACACCTCTCTGAATTTTTTCTTGTCAGCAGACTTTAATGATAGGGAAAGGTGGAGGTCTTTAATGGTCTGATCAAGTGCCTCGGTTGTATGTTCAATCTTTTTAACAATGTCGTCGTTTATTTCATCTTTACCCCATTCATAAATTTTGGACAACATTAAAAGGTTGGATATGGGCCCTCGTAGATTGTGCGATATGATTCTAACAAAATTCTGAAGCTCTTGGTTTTGCTGTACTATTTGATGATTGGACAATACCTCTTTGGTCACATCTTGTGCAGTACCGGACATGTATTTTGGTTTGCCGTGCTCATCGTAATAAGCCCTACCCTTTTGGTGCACATAACGTATTTCTCCATTGCCCAAAACAATTCTATGGGTAATGTCGTGCATTTTGTTTTCCTCAATACTAGTTTGAACATCATCAATAAACGCTTGGCGGTCATCTGGATGGATAATTTCCGATAATGCATCAAAGGTTGCCTTAAATTTCCAAGGGTCTTGTTCAAAGATTCGAAACAATTGGTTGGACCAAACAATTTTGTCATCCTTCATATCCCAGCCCCAATGCCCAACATTCGCAACTTCTTGGGCTTCACGATACTTTCTTTCGCTTTCGAGCAAACGATTATTATTGTCCACTTCCTGCGTTATATCCTTTTGCCAAATACAACAACCGATAACCTTTCCCGAGCTGTTCATAAAAGGTTGAAACGAAAACTCATGCACCACTACTTCCCCATTTTGTTCAAAAGTGTGTTTAGAAGTGGTTGCGAACCGGTCAAAGGCCCGTTCGCATCCCTGTTCGCATGGTTTAAAAAAACTTACCGACCGATATACAGCTCTTAGATCCATACCCCGGTCGACTTTGTCCCACCCCTCACATTTGAGTCTTGTTTTAAACGATGGATTAAAAGCGGTCAGCCGATAGTTTAAATCCATCGCCCACACAGCGTCATCCCTATCCTCTACGATTTCAACCTTGTTATGAATAAGTGTCTGTTTCCTTTTCAAAAGTCAAAATTTAATCAGAATGGGCCGTTTAAAACTCAGGTCTTAAAAGGGAAACCAAATACTTTCTAGTTGTAGGGCACTAAAAACTATTTATTGGCGCTTTGTAGATAATCTTCCAAATGCTCAATTCTCAAAGGCTTTGTAATAAATTCCTTAACATATTTCTCATACTTCTTTGCTTCTTCTTTATCCGCATCGGACTCGGAAGAAGTTACCAAAAGTACTTCGTTGGTTACCGGAAAATCTTCTAGCATCATGAATTCCAAAAATTCGAAACCGCTCATCTCGGGCATGTTTATATCCAATAGTATGAGCGTCTTAGTTTGAGGATTATCTCTAAATCTAAGGTCATCTAATGCCAATTCGGGATTGGTAAAGCTCTTAACCCTATCTTCCATTCCCATTCTTCTGAAGTGAATCGCATTAACCGTATTCACTAGGTCTTCGTCATCGACCAAGTATATTTCCTTGTACATAGCGTAGTTGGTCTTTTACTTTGTTAGTTTTGGTTTGGTTTTGTTCTACTGTAAAAAATATTGACAAATATCAATATTCTGTATTTAAGTAGAACTAAAATCGGAAAACTTTATTATAAAAATAATTTACACGGATTGCTTATTGCGTTTTTTTAAAGCTTGACCTGGTTATTTTCCTCTCTTAAACGATTTCAATTTAGTAATATCCCCTCGTTTTAACAAAATCTTATGGATAATTTCAAAAATCAACTTTTGATTTTTGATTTTTATCATCATCCCAAATACATTAATCATGAGTAGCGTTTCTTGACCAGTGCGCAAATAAGCAGGTTAAAAGTAATATAAGTTACTCCCCATAATACAATCGTGCTTTAAATGATTTAGGGATACTATTTATCAATTCCGAAGGTTTTTTAAAACAGGAAAGGATCTGGCAAATTCTTGAATAATAACGCTTGAAAAGAATCTGATTTCAAAATGGGAAATACGTGACAGGATTTTTAACACAAAAAAAGCCCCTCAATTGCTGAAGAGCTTTTTTGTGCGGGTGAAGGGAGTCGAACCCCCACGCCTTGCGGCACTAGATCCTAAGTCTAGCGTGTCTACCAATTCCACCACACCCGCGAAATGGAGTGCAAATATAAATCAATTTTCCGATTTGCAAATCCACTGCCCCGAAAAACTTGTTTTTTGTACTTTTAGGGTCCTTTTTAATTCATATATGAAAGACATACATAATTACATCAGTACCAACAAGGACAGATTTATCAACGAGTTGATCGACCTCTTAAAAATCCCCTCTATTAGTGCCGATAAAGCATATTCCCAAGATGTTTTGGAAGCGGCCAAGGCCGTAAAAAAATCTTTGGACGAAGCAGGTTGCGAAAACACCGAAATTTGCGAAACTAATGGGTATCCCGTGGTTTATGGTGACAAAATCATAGACCCAAATCTGCCAACAGTATTGGTTTACGGCCATTACGATGTGCAACCCCCGGACCCTATAAATTTGTGGGATTCCCCCCCGTTCGAACCCGTGATCAAAAAAACGGAACTGCATCCCGATGGTGCCATTTTTGCCCGTGGGGCCTGCGATGACAAAGGCCAGTTTTTTATGCATGTAAAGGCAGTGGAGTTTATGATCAAAAACAATACGTTGCCCTGCAACGTAAAGTTCATGATCGAAGGCGAGGAAGAAGTAGGGAGTGATAATTTGGAAGATTTCCTAAAGGAGAACAGCGAAAAATTTAAAAATGACATTATCCTGATCTCCGACACAGGAATGATTTCCAACGATACTCCTTCCATAACAACAGGCCTACGCGGACTTAGTTATGTTGAAGTGGAAGTGACCGGAGCGAACAGGGACCTGCATTCTGGAATTTACGGAGGAGCCGCTCCGAACCCCATCAACGTACTTTCTAAAATGATTGCTGGATTGCATGACGAGAACAACCACATCACCATACCCGGTTTTTATGACAAGGTTGAGATCATATCCGATGAAGAACGGGCAGAAATGGCCAAAGCACCATTTGATTTGGAAGTCTATAAAAAATCATTGGACATTGATGATGTCCATGGTGAAAAGGGATATTCCACACCAGAACGTTTTGGAATACGACCAACCTTGGATGTGAACGGTATTTGGGGCGGTTACACAGGTGAGGGTGCAAAAACCGTAATTGCCAGTAAGGCCTACGCCAAAATTTCCATGCGATTGGTGCCCGATCAAGATTGGCACGAGATCACCGATCTGTTTACCAAGCATTTCAAATCCCTTGCCCCCAAGAGCGTAAAAGTAAAAGTGACTCCCCACCACGGAGGTCAAGCTTATGTTACCCCAATTGATAGTATTGGCTACCAAGCCGCTTCCAAGGCGATGGAAACAACCTTTGGAAAAACTCCTGTGCCACAACGAACCGGAGGGAGTATTCCAATTGTGGCCCTTTTTGAAAATGTTTTTGACAGTAAAACAATTCTTTTAGGATTTGGTTTGGACAGCGATGCCATCCACTCCCCCAACGAACATTTTGGGGTCTGGAACTTTTTAAAGGGCATTGAGACCATCCCTTACTTCTACAAATATTATACGGAGATGAAAGCTTAAATCTTTTTGACGTATTTGGTGATGATCACAATTTGTTGACCATCTACCTTGCCTTCAATATACTCGGCATTTTCGTGATCCAGGGAAATCCGTCGTACGGCGGTTCCCTGTTTTGCGACCATGCTGGAACCTTTCACTTTAAGATCCTTTACCAGCACAACGCTATCACCGTTCTCCAATATATTGCCGTTCACATCCCTATGGATGATTTTTTCACTTTCTTCTTCTCCTTCACCCGTAGCTTTGGCCCACTCCAATGTTTCATCTTCCAAATACATCATATCCAACAAATCTTGCGGCCATCCTTCAGACTTTAAACGGTTCAGCATTCGCCAAGCCACAACTTTAACCGCATCGTGCTCGCTCCACATGCTATCATTCATACAACGCCAATGATTGGCATCTGTGGTATCGGGATTTTCTATCTGACCAATGCAGAGGGAACACCCTAAAAGGCTACCATCCATACCACCAGTGGAAACCGGAGGAACTTCATACACCTGTAAGTTTTCTGTTGACCCGCATAGTTCGCAGGTATTTCCACTTCTGTTTTGTAAGTCCTCCAATAATCCCATGATATTCAAATTTGACGGCAAACTTAACATTTTAGGATATTAAAATGACTTCTTATAATCACAAACAAACTCTACATTTGTAGAATTAAAATTTTTATTCTATGTTTGTAGAGCAATAATTGTAAAAAATTGGAAATGCAGTTGTCAAAATCCGAAGAAGAGTTAATGAACATTGTTTGGAATTTAAATAAGGCCTATATGAAGGACATATTGGATGCCTACCCCGAACCCAAACCAGCGACCACTACTGTAGCAACCCTCTTAAAACGGGTAGCGGACAAAGGTTTTATAGCCTACAACAGTATAGGAAGAAGCAGGGAGTACTTTCCTTTGGTAAAGAAGAAGGATTATTTTTCCAAGCATGTGAACGGGCTCATTAAAAATTTCTTTAACGACAGTGCCAGTCAATTTGCTTCCTTTTTTGCCCAAGAGACGAATTTGAGCAAAACAGAGTTGGAAGAATTGAAGAAATTAATCGACAATGAAATTAAAAAGAAGTAAATATGTTAGTCTTCCTTTTAAAATCGACCACATGTCTCGCCATTTTCTGGGTCTTCTACAAAGTAGTGCTGGAAAGGGAAAGCATACATCATTTTAAACGATTCTTTCTTTTGGGAGCTCTTATCGCCTCCTTTTTGATTCCCAATATTGTCTTTGTTGAATATGTGGAGATAGCGCAAAATTCAGTTGCTCAAGACTTCCCAATTACCGATGAATTTTTAGAGGTTGGTACTGATCATTTAGTCGCCGAAGAGCATGGCTTTGACTGGGAAGTTTTGTTGTGGAGCGTTTATATACTTGGGGTTATTGCATTTGGATTCCGTTTTATGAGACATCTTACACAAATTTGGTCTCGTATCCGAAGGAATCCAAAGTTCAAGGAGAATTTCGTTACCAAGGTTCTTTTGCGACAATCACTTCCACCCCATACTTTTTTCAACTATATCTTTTTGAACCAACAGCAATTTGAGGAAAAAAACATTCCACAGGAAGTACTTGTACATGAGGAAACCCATGCGAAGCAGCGACATAGCCTGGATATTCTCTTTATTGAACTGGCCCAAGTCATATTTTGGTTCAATCCCATTATCTACTTATTTAAATCGTCCATTAAACTGAACCATGAATTTTTGGCGGATAGGGCCGTGATTGACAAGAACAACGATCATTCGCATTATCAAAACACAATCCTATCATACTTATCACATGATAGTTTTAATACACATCAGTCGACCGGCATTGCAAATGCCCTTAATTATTCATCAATCAAAAAACGTTTTACAGTCATGAAAACAAACACATCAAAAAAATCATTTCTATTCAGAAGTCTATTGCTTTTGCCACTTACGGCCTTATTGTTATTTGGGTTTAGCGAGCATCGTGAAATTGCAAGGGAAATTCCAACAGACCATATCATTACAATGGAGCTTTTAGGTATTGAAACTGTGCAAATTCAGGATGAGGTTATACATTTCAATGAAGTCGCTCAAGTTTTAAATCAGGAATACCTATCGACCTATAATTCTAAAAAAACCAAGGTTGAGATAAATGCTGTCCAACCTGTATATCTAAATACCATAAACGATTTGTCCAAAGAAATAAGAACCACTGGTATTGATTTGATCGAGATATTTGCCAATGAGGTCATAATGGAAGAAGGTCAGTTTAAAGAAAATGTTCCGATTACGCCAAGCACAACACTTTTGAATGCAAAACAAATGACAGTGGTTGGAATGGACGAGGGGCAAAAAGAATTTGCTGGGTCTTCTCCAGCTCCCATCTCTCAAAATGCTGACCAAAAAACCATCAACCCGATCAATATTAAAATCAACAAGAGCGGTCAGATATTGTTTCAAAAAGATTTGGTGCCCTTGAGTGATTTAAAAGAAACCCTTTTAAAAATAAACAATCATCTCTCTTTTGATGAACGTAAAAAAACACTGCGTTCAGTCATTCAGGTTGACCAAAACACCTCAAAAAATATTATTGATCAGGTAGATAAAATCCTCGCCGAGTACGGTTCTGCCACCATTACTATTGTAGGTCCAAAAGTGCTTCATCAAGAGAGCGCTACCCGAGAAGAAATGAAAAAGTACAACGCCTTGGCCAAAAAGTACAATGAAATGGACCGAAACCACATGTTCATTAAAAAGAAAGAGGTAATGCACCTAAAAACCATTTATGGCAAAATGTCCAAAAAACAGCGGGCAGATGCAGAACCTTTTCCCAATTTTCCACCGCCACCGCCAGCACCACCGGCTCCCGGAGCTACAAAACCTCCAATGCCTCCTTCAGCCATTACAAACGTAAAAGAAATAAAACCTGTGGCGCCACCCAGTCCACCAGCACCACCTAAGCCACCAAAACCCATTGAGCATATCAAAAAAATGGCGGCCAAGGGAGCAACCTTCACCTTGAACGGAAAAGAAATATCTAGTGAAAAAGCCCTCGAAGTGGTTCAAAAAAAACAATATGTAGCCATGCTTACCATGGGAGCCAATGAATCCAACCCCGTTGTTGAACTATCCACCGGAACCCAAAATCATCGATAACTAAGTTCGTGTTATGAAAATTGTTAAAAGCCCCTTAATTGGGGCTTTTTATGTAACAAATCCACAAAAGTTGCGTTCTAATACCCTATCAATCAAAGAGAACACCTTATGTTACAACGCTTTTTTATTTTCTGCTCGGGTGCGGACACCCAAATTTTAGAAACTTGTTCCAACGGGGAACGCAACAAATACGCAGGCATCGGTGCCACCGTATTTTTTACCGCTGTAATGGCATTTATAGCTTCTGGTTATGCGCTTTATACAGTTTTCGACAATATTTATACGGCCATTTTCTTTGGTTTGATTTGGGGACTGCTCATTTTCAATTTGGACAGATACATCGTTTCCACCATAAAAAAGAGGGACAATTTCAAAAGTGAACTGCTCCAGGCCGCACCACGGATTGTACTGGCATTGATCATTGCCGTAGTGATTTCCAAACCTTTGGAGATGAAGATTTTTGAAAAAGAGATCAACCAAGTGCTCTTGGAAGAGAAAAACGCCATGACCTTGGACAACAAGGAACAATTGGCGCTCCAGTACACCCCAAAGATTGAGAGCCTTAACCTAGACATTGCCAAGCTGAAGAATGAAATAGCGACCAAAGAAGCAGAAACCAATGCCCTTTACGATACTTACATTTCCGAAGCGGAAGGCACCGCTGGAACCGGTCTGTTGGGCAAGGGACCCGTGTACAAGGAAAAACGAGAAAAACACGATGCTGCATTGGCCGAACTCAATACCCTAAAAGAGGCCAATGCCGGGAAAATCGAAACCATTGAAGCGCAAATTGCAGCTTTGCAAACCGATTACGATACCGCTGTGGCCAATTCCCAGCCCATTATTGATGGGTTTGATGGATTGATGGCCCGCATCAATGCCCTGGGCAAATTGCCGTGGTTTCCATCCTTCTTTATCTTTTTATTGTTCTTGGCCATTGAAACAGCTCCCATTATTGCCAAGTTATTAGCTCCCAAAGGCGAGTATGATTACAAGTTTGAAGAACAAGAAAGTGTCGTAGCTACCTGGGTAACCCAAAAAGTGGAACAGCGTAAATTATTGTTGTCCACTGATGGCGAGATCAATCAGCAAATCTATGCCGATATCAAAAACGAAGAAGAACTTTACCGCTACAAAAAAGAAAAAGCAGAGGAATTGCTCCGATTGCAGGCAGATTCCTTCCACAATGTCCAAGTTAAAGGGCTTTGATATAAAACGGTTAGACCATAGACCACTTCGCTGAAAGAACCAAGAAACAAGATATGCCGGTAGTCAATTGACAAGCTCTTTGGTCTTTGTTTATGTTTCAAAAAAGAAAGCCATGTACCGTATTTTCAAAAGTAAGGCCAATAAACCAACTACCCCTTTAACGTATGTTGCTATTGGATTTACTAAGCGTTGTAAAAAGTTTTCTGGACACTAATGGTAAAAAATCAATCTACAATACCCATATTCTTTAGTAAGAAAGAGGCATTCATATTTTGGCAAACCCCTTCTTTGAATTTGTAATCGAAGAAGAGTTCCCCATTTATGATTTGGGCATCAAAATAACGGTTTTCCACCTCTGGAAGTTGGTCTGCGAGGGTACAAAGGCTTAAATCGTGGGTGGCCACCATTCCCGTGGACCCATTCCGTACCAAACGTTCCACAAATTTTTTGGAGCCTTCGGCCTTGTCCACGCTGTTGGTGCCCTTCAGGATTTCATCCAAAATCACAAAACAGTCGCCTTTTTTAAGCTCTTCCACAATGTATTTTAAGCGTTTGAGCTCGGCATAAAAATAAGAGGTCTCATCCGTCAGGGAATCCGAAGAACGCATACTGGTAAGCAAACGAACAGGATTGTACAGCACATCCCTCCCTTTTACGGGCAATCCCATGTTGGCCATCACTATTTGCAAAGCAACGGCTCGTAAAAAAGTGCTTTTCCCAGCCATATTGGCCCCTGTCACAATACAGAAACGGCCTTTTCCAATTTCAAAATCGTTCAAAACGTTCTTTTCAGGGTCTACCAAGGGGTGCCCCACTTCTTTCGCACTCAAAACGATATCCCCCTGCACTAAACTTGGATAGGTATGATCGGGATGATTAAAGGCATAAGTTCCCAAGGTGATGTAGGCATCAAATTGCGCAATGGCAGCAAACCACCCTGCCACATCGGCACCATATTTTTTGATCCAAGAGTCGACTTTAAAAGCATAAAACAGACTGTACAAACCAAGACCCTGACCAAAAAATGATACGATCAAGTTGAACTGCTGTTCCAACATCGTGGTACTTTGGGAGAAGCGTTTTAATATTTTAGAGGTCTTTTCTGCATTGACCTCCAATTTCTGCTGAATCTCTTGAAGCAATTCCGAGCTAAAAGTGTGTTCCTCCAATTCAGAAATCAATCGTTGATGCTGTTGAATGGTCTCTTGCGCCTCGGATACTTTGGCAGTAAACCCGATAATATTCTTGGCGTATCGACCCACGATTGCCAAGCCCGAAAAATACCAAAACAAGATCAGACTTTCTGGTACCATGCCCATAAAAGCCAAGCCAATCATTGCAATTGATAACACACTAAAAATAGGAGGAACGGTTCCCGCCCATTTAGGTATAAAAGATTGGTGGTTTTTCATCCAATCGGAGACCAAATCCGACGATATTTTGGGTTGGGTTTCCCCGGCCAGTGCCGAAAAATGTTGTCGCCACTCGGGCAGCTTGGCCAACTCTAGAATCGCCTCTTGTTTTTTGGCTATATCCTTTGGATATCCATCCAGCAAAAGGTCCGAAAACATTTCCCGCCCTTGTTGCAATTTGGTTCTATTGGCGTATTGATAAAAAGAACCCCTTCCAAATATATCCAAATCCTGTGCATACGGATGGTCGGGTCTTAAAAACTCCTTCCCATCTGGCAAATGGTGGAAACGACGGACCAAGATATCCAACTCCGTAGTGTTTATGGCAATGAGCCTCTGCAAATACTCCTTGTGTCGCTTTATATTGCTAAAACGCAGAACGAGATACAAAAACAGCACAACACCAAGGGGCAATAATGCAAAAAGCAAGGTGGTTCCCCATAGAAAATAAACTCCAAGGGCCAAACCCACAAAAACGGACAAACGTAAAGTGGCCAAAAGGCCCAATCGTTTTTTTACTTGCTGAAGTTCTTGCTGGTGCTTTTCTCGTTGGGATGTGTAAAAACGTTTTAAGTCCGTCATCTAATGTCAACCTAAATTTTTAAGCTCTTGCTGTAGCTTTTTGGTGAGACTGGATACCACCAGTTCGTAGGAATGGTCGACCAAGTCTTTGATCAATTGCGGTGGGAGTTGTTCCAAAAACAAAGTGTTCCAATGGGTTTTGCTCATGTGATAGCCCGGCGCAATGTTTCCGTCATATTCTTCACGGAGTTCTTCTGCCCTTTCCGGGTCGCACTTTAGGTTGCACTGCGCAGGAAGACGTTCCAAGGGAACCAAGGCAAACATTTTGCCCATAACCTTGAACACCAAGGTGCTGTCATCAAACGGAAATTCTTCAGTTACACCTTTTTTGGATATGCAAAGCTCCCTAAGTTCCTCTACATTCATTGTTCGATTCCCTGCGAGTCGTAAACGATCACTTTTTCCCATAGGTCCTCGCACTCCTCAATAAACACCAAGTGTGGAGGCTCTTCTTGATAGGCAGCCTGATCTTCGGCGGATTCAAAAGATAAAATCAAGGAATAGGTAAATGAATCATCCACTACATCGCGAATCGCCTTTGGCGGTTTACCTATAAATTTGGTTTTGGCGTACTTGGAATTGTTCAAAAATTTGGTCAAAGACGCTTCAAAAGTAGCTCGGTCGGCTTGGTTATCTGGGTTTTTAAACCAGAAATAAACCACATGTGCAAATGTGTGGTCAAAAGTAGTTTTGTTGGATTCTTGTGCATTGCTCATAACTGATATTGTACCTACCAGAAGTAGGGTCAAAATTTTGGTTTTCATATTCACTCTTTTATAGATTGTTTTTCTCTGTTTGATATTTCCAAGGCGGAATAATCCAATGTCCACCCAATGGTCTCTACGATTTTCTCCACGACCAAAACGGCCTGTAAAGCTTCATTTTTTGCGGTTTCCATAAGTCCGCTTTCTGGTATTTTCTGTTTTATGTGCTCCTTAGCCTCTTGGTTTAAATTCGTTAGGTCCGTGGGCGAAAAGCTGTTAAAAATACCATTTTTAATGTCATAAAATTGCAAGTCGGGCTCAATGGACAGTACTTCTGGCTCTGGAAAATGGCTCAAGATGATTTTCTTTTTATCATTGTCCGCTTTCATATCAAGTTTGTTCAGATCATACCCGATATGGGCCTTGGCCTTGATAACGATCAATGCCTTTTTCTTGCTTCGGAACAGACTCATAAAACTGTCCTTGGTATTCTCGTAGTGATAGATTTCGGCAAAATCACCTTCAACGGAAACCAGTTTGCACACGCTGCGTATCTTGTTCAAGATTACGGTGGATTGCTGCTCCGTTATTTCCTTGTTCCTTTTTTTTCGGAACACAGAGTACAACCAATACATGAGTATTGCTCCTAGTACAAGCCCCAGAAAAGTGTCGAAAATTTCACCCATTAGTATTACCTATTTCACCCAAATGGGTAAACTTGAATCCTCTGTCATATTTTAAGCCGTAGCCCAATATTCGATCGAAAGCCGAATGCGTAAACAAAATTACACCGATCAGCTGACATAAAGGTATTGAAAAGTAGACACCAGCAAGATAAATTAGTAGGGCAACTCCTTTATGATGGGACAAATTATAGAAAAAAGCTCCCGCTTTGTTTCCGAAAAGATACCCTAACATGCCAATGTCGGGCGTTAAAATAAGCACCAAAAACCACCACCAGGCATAATCCAACAAACTGAAAAAATAGATGCCCAATGCGAACATCATCAGCTCTTCAAGCTTTAATACCGTCTTCATTTTTCAAGAATTTTATACAAGACCGGCCTGCTGGGGCTGGCATCGTTCTCAAAAGGCGCCACTTGAAGGTTTAAAAAATAGGTGCCGTCCTCCACGGGATTGGGTACATAAATAAATTCTGTGATGGTCGCTTTTGTGCGGGGCTTACCGTTCATGTTCCAAAAGGCCTTGTGTGCCAAAAGTCCGCCCCCGTCCCTTTCCTTGTCCACCGATGGAAGGTCTATAAGCAAATGCTCAACCCCTTTTTTCACCAAATGTTTGGCCGCTGCCTCCGTTAAATAAGTTGGGTTGGTATCCGAATATTTTTTGGAACGCTTATACCCCAAATTGGGCATGGTCCTGATGACCACGGCCTGTCTTTTTTTGTTGCCCAGAGCGTATTTTATTTGCTTTTCGGATATGACGAAGTCCTCTCCCATCTGTTCGGGCGCCACGGTGATCAACTCGGCCAAAAAGAAAAACTTCTTCAGCTTTTTGTTGATGGAGTTGAACTCCTCCGATATATGTCCCAAACATTCCGTGTGTGTTACATGTGAATGTGGATTGAACCAAATATCATTGAAATTGGTGGATGCGCCTTCGGATACCTTGCCTATAAACCCATCTTGCTCGTGCGGGGCAATTTTTGGCGGGTCCAAATACCAGGCGTTCACATTGTTGTCGCCCCCTTTAAGCGGTATGGAAATATCGAGCGGTTTGGTTAAATCTATTCTGTAGTTTCGAGAGTTGTGTTTTATGGTTGCTATCAAATTCTATTCCTTTTTTAACTTCCCAGTGTTTTTTGGGATTCAATTCTACTTCATGGATTCCTGCCTTGGCAGGAGTGACAATTTACTACTTTAAATTAACCATAAAAAGGTCTGCGGCAATTCCATCGGTTAAAAACTTGCCTTTTTGGGTCGTGAGCAGTTTTCCATCTTCCAGAACCAGAAAATCTTGCTCCAGAAATTTAACCGCTTGTTGCTTGAGATACTTTTGGTAGTTTTCCCCAAATTCCGAGGCTATCCTATCCAAATCCACACCCCAAATAGTTCGCAAGCCAGTCATCACATATTCGTTGTACCTGTCCGTTTTGGAAAGGGTCTCAATTTCCAAGGGCAAAGTACCTTTGGTTATTTTTTTAATGTAGGTCGGATTGTTTCGAATATTCCAACCTCTGTGTTTTCCATCAAAAGAGTGTGCCGATGGCCCCACTCCCAGATATTTTTTGCCCAGCCAGTATGCTGTGTTGTTCTTGGAGAAGAAACCGGGCTTCCCAAAATTGGAAATCTCATAGTTCACAAAACCCTGAGCTTCCAACATATCCACCAAAATATGAAACTGTTCTTGAGCCTGTTCATCATCCACATCGGGGACAACGCCTTTTTCAATGAATTTCTTCAGGGCGGTTCGGGGCTCCACGGTCAAAGCATAGCTTGAAATATGGGGCAGGCCAAAATCCAATGCCTTTTGGATGTTCGATTTCCAACGTTTGTTATCCATTCCCGGGATTCCGTAGATCAAATCAATGGTGATGTTATCAAAATACCCAATGGCTTCTTGGATGCACTGTTCAGCTTCTCCTGCGTTGTGGGCACGGTTCATCAGCTTTAAATCTTCATCAAAAAAAGATTGAATGCCGATGCTAAGGCGGTTTACTGGACTGTTGGACAATTGGATGATTCGATTGCTGGTTAAGTCATCTGGGTTGGCCTCTAACGTAATTTCAGGCTCGTCAATTACATTGTAATGCTCATAAACCGTCTGAATCAATCTTTCAATTTCTTCATTGGAAAGAACCGATGGTGTTCCTCCTCCAAAATAGATGGTCTCAACGGCATCATCCACCTCCGATTTGCGCAAAACAAGTTCTTTGGCAATGGCATTGACCATGACCTCCTTTTTTTCCAGTTGGGTGGAAAAATGGAAATCACAATAATGGCAAGCTTGCTTGCAAAATGGAATGTGGATGTAAATTCCGCTCACTCGATTGTTATTTGATCTTATCCGGGTTCTGTTTGATGAAGGCCTCCCAACCCGTATAACTTTTTCCTACTTCCATCCTGCCCTCGTTGTAAAAATGGCAAACGGCTGCGGCCAATCCATCGGTACTGTCCAAATTTTTGGGCAAGGACTTCAGCTTTAAAACACTTTGAAGCATTCTAGCCACTTGTTCCTTACTGGCATTTCCATTGCCCGTGATGGCCATTTTTATCTTTTTGGGCATATATTCCGTTATCGGGACTTCTCTAGACAAACCAGCGGCCATCGCCACCCCTTGTGCACGGCCCAATTTTAGCATCGACTGTACATTTTTGCCATAAAAAGGGGCTTCAATGGCAATTTCATCTGGGTGATAGGTGTCGATGAGCTCCAAGGTACGCTCAAAAATAAGTTTGAGTTTGGTGTAGGGGTCATCATATTTTCGCAGCATCAGCTCGTTCATTTGCACAAAATGCATCTGTTTGTTAATGACTTTGATGATTCCAAAACCCATGATGGTGGTTCCAGGGTCTATTCCCAATATGATTTTTTCTGTAGCCAAGTTAGTTGGTGTTTAGTACCAGTGGGAGCCTAAAACGTAGGCTTACCGGGTTTCCTCTTTTTAATGCGGGCGCCACGGTGGTCAAATCGTTCAAATGTTCGGAAATTTTGCTGTTGAAATCGGATATCTCATTCAATACGGAGGTCTTTTCTTCGACGCCCAACACGGAGATAAAACCGTGTTCATCAATCAAGAAATCGATATAAACCGTGTCGTTCATATCGTTCCGAACCTGAAACTTGAGTCCTGCCAAAGCTTCGGAAAAATATTCGGTGATCACATTCTGGAAGCACTCCTGTTGGGCGTCCTTGGGGGCGGTTTCGTCGCAATCCTCAAAAAGTGGGTATTGGTCCACATCGTTCCAATCGATGGCCAAAAGTTCCTCATTGACCAGTTTTTGGGCCTTGTCCTCCTTGGACTCGAACAGCTCGCAGGATACGAGAAAACCCATGAAAATGATCAATAAAACATACTTCTGCATGACAGCCCTGATAATTTGGCTGAAATTACGACATTTTGAAGAAATCAGTTGCTGCCAAAATGGATTTCCTCCTTTATCTCAGTGATGCGGTTTCTGACCCGTTCCTTGAGCCAAGGAACTAAATCAGGATACATTTCAAGTAACTTTTCGTAATAGTTCAATCGGGTTTTGGAATCCTTGTAGTATTGGTCCGCCAAAACACAGACTTGATAATAATTGTAATAATTCTCCTTGTTCTCTTCCCATGCTTTTACATAGTAATCTATGGATTTTTTGGTTTGCCCTTTGAGGCGAGCTATACGGCCAAGGCTCGCATATTCCTTCGGAAACGAGATCATTCGCTCCCCAATGGATTTTTTGATGTAGTATTGCGCACTATCCAACGCTTTTTCCTTAAAATATACCTCTCCCAATCCTGCATAGGCAACTGCCAATTTATCCGGAAAAGATGTTAACTTGTGATAGGTTTCCAGTGCTTTTTCCGGCTCCCAGTTTCGGAAATAACAATAGGCCAATTTCTCATAAACAAAGGGTTTTTCCTCACCCAATTCCAATAATCGTTCAAAATGAGGGAAAGCAGGTTGAAATTGTCCATTGTTAAAAAAAGCCAAGGCCTTTAAATTGATCATGGCAACGTCATTCCCATAAAATCGAAGGCCTTGATCAATATAAACCAGTGCGGAATCCTTTATTTCTTGGCCTACGTAATATTTACCGAGCGCATAGAGGCTTCTCAAATGGGTGCTGTCCATGGCCACAGCAGTTTTGAATGCCTTGTTGGCCTTGTCTGCTTCTTTCACAGATTCGTAGGTTCTACCCAAATAATAGTAATACTCGGGATTCTCTTGTTCTGATGAAACCAAAACATTAAACATTTCCATAGCAGGTTTAAAGTTTTTGGTTTTCAACAACAACTTGCCAAGCTCGAACCGTGCAAGGTCAAATTTAGGATTCTTGTCCAAAACAACTGTGTATTGGGCAATGGACTTATCATAATTGCCTATGGCATTGTAGGCCCGTGCTATCTGCAGATTCGATTTTTTGTCCCCAACCTTTGCATATTCGTTGATGGCCGCTGCATAGTTGCCCAAAGCGTACAAACTATCGGCAACGGACAAAGCCGATGTTTGTGCACTGGCTTTGGATAAAAAGAAAATCAAAAATGTAACGTAAATGTATTTTGTTTTACGCATCAACAGCCTTGATTTAGTTCTTTTGATTACTAATTGGACACTTCCACCCTTTTATCAGGAAGGCCTACGTACTGGAACTTCACAACATCCCCTTTGTCCACTTCTATTGAAAAAACTCCGTTGAAATCTGACACAACTCCTGATGATTCACCTTCAATGGAAATAGTAACACCTGCCAACCCCAAAGATTCTTTATCGGTCACCGTACCCTCATAAAACATTTTTCCCTGCTTTTCCATGATACTGGCACTTACTAGCATATAGTCTTTCAAGCCATTGACCGTTGTATCCTCTGGTTGTTTTTTTAACCTAAAGGTTATTGGAATCGAGAATGGTACTTTTACCTCTTTCCCTTCATGCTTGCCTGGCTGCATCTTGGGCAAACGTTCTATGATTCTGACAGCTTCATTTTCCAACAACTCGTGTGGGCCACGTTTCCCTATGTCAGTAATTATTCCATCTTTCCCAATCACAAAAATCACACTCACCCTACCTTGAACACCCAGATCTTGGGCTTTTTTAGGGTAATTAAAATGTTTTTTTATATGCTTCACAATCTGTTCATTGAAGCAAGCTCTTTTATCCTCAGCGTCTTCGCATCCCGGAAAGACTGGAACCTCATCGACGTTCGCGAAGGGAACCCCAAGTCTCTCCCCCCTTTGCTTACTGACTTCCTGTTCATCATTTCCTTGGAGCCGGAAAGTTATTGGAATGGAGAAAGGAACATTTACCACTTCTCCTTCATGTTTTCCTGGTTGCATTCGTGGCAATTTTGATAAAATCCTTTCGGTTTCCTTTTCCAAAAGTTCGTGCGGTCCTCTCATTTTGATGTCCACTATGCTTCCTTCTGGATTTATTCTAAAAATCGCACTCACCCTCCCTTGAATACCTTGTTCTTGAGCCGCTTCGGGATAATGAAAGTTTTTACGAATATGTGCTTGCATTTTCTCCTGAAAACAAGCTCTTTTATCGTCAGCGTCTTCGCAACCTGGAAAAACTGGTACTTCATCAATGGCGCCGAATGGGATTTCATTAGCAACGGCCAGAGATACTCCTTCCACCGATTCAAGACCATTATCTTCCTTGTTTGTCTCGCAAGAGGTGTAGACCAACATCCCCAGAACAAGGGGCAACAACAATACATACTTTAACTGCCATACGGCTTTGGATTTGTTTTTTTGTAACATGACTATTCGTTTTTTGATTAATGATCTATTGAAAAATTGATTGACAAAACTGATGTTCTGCGTATGGAACGCTTCGGACAATAGCATTTCAAAATGTGCGGCCTTATTGTGTTTTACCGCCTTTTCATCGGCAATAAATTCATGAAGCTCGGCAACCCTGTTCTGGTAGATGTAAGCTAATGGGCTGAACCAGAAGACGATTCGGGCCAGCTCAAAAAAGAGCAGGTCTAAGGTGTGCCATTGCTTTACGTGCACCAACTCGTGGGCCAGTATGTTGGCTTCTTTGTCCTTTTGGATTTCTTCTCCCATAAAAATGTTTCGGAAAAAGGAGAAGGCAGAAGTGCTTTTTGGCACTGTGACTTTTGTGAATTCTTGGTAATGATACACTGAACCCTTATTACGAAGTTGCCTTATTTGAATCAGCTTGTAGGCAAACCAGATGGAAGCCAAAACACTTCCAGCTCCTAAAACCCAATACGGCCAAGGGATGTTTGCCAAGAAACTGATTTCCTCTGCTCTCGGTCCAAGTACCACGCCATCCAATTGTGTCAGAAAAATTGTGACACCCCCCAATTCTTGCGGCATAGAGGCTTGTAACGCCTCAATCTTTACCCAAGGCAACAGGATAGAAAGTGCAAACGTACCCAAGAGATATACTCGGTTCCATTGAAAAAAAGTTTCTTTTTTCAGAAAGAGATCATAGGCCAACAAAAAGACCAGTTGAAACGCCAAGCTTTCCAATATATAAGTAATCATTGCTCCTCGTCTTTAATGTTTTTCATAATCTCTTCGAGTTCCTTCAGGCTGATATCGTTCTTCTTCATAAAAAAGGATACCATGCTGGAGAAAGATCCTTGGAAATACCCATCCATCAATTTATTGAGGCTCTGATTGCTGTACTCTTCCTTTTTCACCAAAGGAAAATACACATGCCCCTTGCCCACTTTTTCGTGGGACACAAAACCTTTGTCCTCCAAAATCCGAACAATGGTGGAAACGGTATTGTAGGCTGGCTTGGGCTCTGGCAATTCCTCTAAAATTGCAGCTACGTTCCCTTTTTTAATTTTCCAAAGGAGCTGCATTACCTCTTCTTCTGCCTTGGTGAGCTGTTTCATTTGACCCATTTTATTTTTCATTCCCGAGAAATCGGGAATCTTATTAATGTTCCTTAAAATCTGAGTTGAACCCTTGAAAATTAGTTCAGGTTTCTCATCTTGACTTCGACTCCACTCAGTCTGACAATTCGAAAATGAGCTGTGCAATTGCAACTCCTAAACCAAAAAATGGTTTGATGTTTCTCACATTCGCCACGCTCAGTTCGAAATGACACTGCTAATATAACTAAATATTTAGTTTAAACTAATTTTTTAGTTAAAAAAAGAAGAAATTCCGCCAGTGTATTATTCTGGCGGATACTTATTTAGAAAATTACGGTTACCTTACCTCTTAGGTAAAAAGGTGTACCTGGGGTAAAATGGATTTCCTCAAAGGAGTTCGGTTCATTGAACAAACGGCTTTCGGTGGCAAATTGTGTTTCGTTCCATTCAGTGTCGAACAGGTTTTCCACAATCAGGCCAAAGGTCCAGTTGTTTACACTATAATTGAGTGTCGCATCGGTAACAAAATAGCCTTCCGCCACAATGGAGTTGTCCTCGTTGGCAGGTCTATCATCAATATATCGATAGTTCAATCCTCCCGAAAATCCCTGATCACCTCCCAAAGTCACACCACCGGCCATGGTGAAATCGGGTGCCAATGGAATATAATCTTCCCCATCGGCAGCTTCGATACTACGAGCGTGGGTATAATTGGCATCAGTATACAGGTAAAGCCAGTCCAAGGGTTGGTGCCTCGCTCCCACTTCAAGCCCCATTCTTCGGGTTTTTCCGCTGGGCTCCACAATACCTGCATCACCTACATATACAAACTCTTGATCTAGGAACAAAGTCCATAAAGTGGCGTTCAAGACCAATTTGTCCGCAGGTTTTATGATGGTTCCCAAATCCACTCCGTAAGCGGCAGGTAGAATTTCTTCGCCACCATTGGCTACTACCACTCGGGTGTCGTTGGAGTGAAACCCTATGCCCGTTTTCAAGAACAGTTGAGTATTTTGGGTTGGGCTGTAAATGGTATTGAACTTTGGGCTAAAAGCCACCTTTTCCTCGCTTCGGCTATCGTATAGCTCGCTCATCTTATTTATGTAGTCAAACCTAAAATAATCCAATCGAGCAGCTGGCTCAAACATGAATTTACCTGATTTGAATTCAGCGCCCGCAAAGGCGTAGCTGTTCACCTCATCCACATCACCATAGGCCAAACGTTCCAATAATTCCTGACGATTCAGAGTGCGGGACAATTGGTTGTCATCCACATTATCGTACCTGAAACCAATCCCAGCATTGTATTTGAAATCCATACCGCCCAAATTGGCCGAATTATCCTGAAAAACCGTTTTGGCTCCAGCCATCAGTCGGTTTTCAAATTGCCTGATTTGATCTCCGTTCACGGGGTCTTCCAAGAAAAAGGTAAAGTTGGAATACAGTTCAAAATCATAATGGGAAACAAAAGCCATGGAATTCAAGGATGTTCCAGTACCCAAATTTTTGTTATAGTCCAAAACGAAGTTGGTTCGGCTCGTCTGTCCGCCCTCGGTATCGTCAATGGCACCAAAACGACTGATCAAACCCTGGTCCACGGCTCGTTGTGGTATTTGGCCCGATGCATCCCATTTGCTTGAGAAGTGTGATGCGGTCAATAACAATTCTTGATTACCCGGCAAAGCATACCGATATCTTCCCAAGATATTGATGCGATTGAAGTTCTGTGGCGACTCGAATGGACCATCTGTCAAATACAATTCGGAAGCCAAATAAGCATTGCTGTTTTGGTTGTTCATCACATTGAAAATCCCCGTAAACCTACGGGACCCGAACTGTCCCACTTCGGTCGACAACATGCTCTTGTCCAAGCTTTTTCTCAACTTTAGATTGACGTAGCCCGCCGTATTAAAATTGCCTTGATCAGCATAGTAAGGCCCTTTTCCAAAGTTTACATTTTCAATGGTTTCCGGAATCACAAAGTGAAGATCGGCATATCCCTGCCCATGGGCATGGGACACCATATTCACCGGCATACCATCCACGTTGATGGCCACATCGGTGCCGTGATCCACATCAAAACCGCGCAAAAAAATCTGCTCGGCCTTTCCGCCTCCAGCGTGCTGACCGATGATCAGTCCTGGTACCTTCCTTAAAATTCCCTGTGATGATTTTACGGGATTTGTTTTCACATCCACATCCACCACTCTGCTCAAAGCGTCCACCTTTGACACCAAAACCACTTGGTCCAAAGAAATGGAGCTTTCCACAAGAATAACGGTAATCGGATTCTGTAAATCAGCTTGGTTGACCACTCTGGTCTGTGTGGCATATCCCAATCTGGAAAAGTAAATCGTATCGTTGACTGAGGTCCTATCCAGAACAAAATGCCCTGTACCATCGGTATGGCTGTGTTGGCCGCTGGTCTTGTTAAAAATTCCAGCATCTTCAATGGAAGAACCAGATTCATCCACCAGTTTTCCCTTTACGTTTTGTGCAGCAATAGTGCCCATGAACAGCATGGACAATGCCGCCATAAAATATTTCATGTCGTTGTCTTTTAATTTGATTTGTGTAAAAAAGTCTGAACAATAGCATCCCTAGACCTTGGTTCATCGAAGTATTGATGAAGCCTGTTCCTTAAAATTTTGGTCTAGTTTATTTCAGCTATGCTGGGGAGGAGGCGTGGTTAACCCTTGGCACCAAAAAGAAGTTATGTCTTGGTATGCCCAAAGACGATTGCTGTCCATTAAAGTATTGATTTCAGATGCAATTTGAATTTCTTCAACGAAATGTTTATCCAATTTTAGGCTGATGTTATCATTGGATTCGTGCTCATCTGGTTGATTGGCCTCCAACAAATCCTTTAAGGCTTCCAAAGCTTCGTGCGAGTGACCTGCCATAGCCTCCAATGAAGAATAATCAATAGCTTCGTGGTCCGAGGCAAAGTTATGGTGGTGTGCTTTTGGGGCCATCACGTGCGATACTTCGTGCAGGGTTTCCAACACCAATCCATTAAAAAGTCCTAACAAATAAAACATTGCTATAAGGGCGCACTCTACTTGAATGAACCTTGGTTTAGTATGTGTTTTATTTGTTTCCACGACAGTTTCGTAATTGGTTTCAAATTTACCTACGAAATTTTTAGGGGTAGGGTTTTATTTTGATTTTGTTTGTAACAATTGTAGGCTACATTTGTCTAACAGAAAAACACAACCATGGACATTGCTTTGCTCATTTTAGGGTTTCTCCTGATGCTCGTTGGGATACTGGGTAGTTTTTTGCCCGTATTGCCCGGTCCGCCTATAAGTTGGGTCGGACTGCTACTGCTTTATCTAACCAAAGCCGTACCCGATAATTGGTGGGTCTTGGGGGTTACCTTTGTGATAGCCATAACCATAACAGTTTTGGATTATGTGATCCCTGCCATGGGCACCAAACGGTTTGGTGGCAGCAAAGCTGGAATGTGGGGCACCATTGTAGGATTACTTGTGGCTATCTTTGTTCCTGTTTTTGGCCCATTCGGAATTATTATTTGGCCCTTTATTGGGGCCTTGGTCGGCGAATTGCTGAACAAAGCCAACAAAGAAACCGCCATGAAGGCGGCTTTCGGTTCGTTTTTAGGTTTTTTGACCGGTACCTTTATGAAATTGTTGGTCACCATTGTGTATGCCATCTTCTACGTGTACATTTCCATCAAATATGCGGGCGACCTGTTCACCTTTAGTTAGTCCAGCCACTCCACTTTGTCAGCCATGGGAGTTCTGGCGGATGGGATTACCTCGCCATCAAAATAACCCATATAGAAAAAGCCCAAGCATTTTTCCCCTTCCTTCAAATCGAAAAACTCATCCATGTACTTAATGAGGCCGGGGGAAGACCAATAACTGCCAATGCCGAGTTCGGTGCAGCACAACCACATATTTTGCACCGCCATGGCCACTGAAGCAATCTCTTCCCACTCGGGCAGGCTTTCCTTAGGGTCCCGTTGCATGCAGATAGCGATTACAGCACCCGAATTTGACGGGTTAAATTGTAATTTTTTAATCTTTATCTGCTTTGGCTTGGGGTCAACCTCTTCATATTTATTGGAAAGGAAAATCCCCAGTTCCTGTTTCTTTTCACCCGTCAACACCTTAAAGCGCCAAGGTTCTGTTTTTTTATGGGTAGGGGCCCAATTGGCCGCTTCCAAAATCTTTTCAATGGTTTCTTTGGCGATGGGCTTATCAATATATTGCGGAGGAAAAATGCTTCTTCTCTCCTTGATCAAGTCAAAAATCATAGTTGTATATTAAGTTGAATTCCAAAGTTACACTCGAAAACATTGCCGTCATAATTCCATGAGCAAATCCATACATTTCTGTAGCGCAGGATTCCGATTATCGGTTTTCCAGACCATGCTCAATACGGCACGTTGTTTTATGTTTTTCATTTCGATGAACTTTACTTTCATCTGAAACCCATATTGAAGGGTAGTTGGCACAATGGCAATACCCAGTTTGTTTTCCACCAGTTTAAAAATGGTCTGTGCATGTACCGATTTATGCGAAACATGAGGTACAAACCCACTATCCTCACAAATACTGAGCACCGTATCGTAATACATAGGGCTATAATCCTGGGAAAAAAGGATAAAATCCTCATCCGCCACTTGATTGATGTTCTTAAAGTTTTCCCCATTCAAAGGATGCTCCGCTGGCAGCACCAAGGAAAAGGTGTCCTCAAAAACGGGCTTCACATCCAATCCTTTAGGTACGCGAGACAATCGCACAAAACCAAGGTCCAAACGGTCGGCCAATATCGCATTGATCTGTGCTCGGTTGGAAAGTTCTTCCAAAGTAGTGTGGACCGTTGGATACTTTTCCTTCAAGCCCAACAGCAAATTGGGCACCACATTTTGCATGGCCGAACCCAAAAACCCAATGCGTACCTCGCCCAATTGTCCCTCTCCGATAAGTTTTACCTGTTTTTTCGTCTGCTCCAAATGGTTCAAGATAAATTCCACCTCCTTCTTTAAAAACTCCCCCGCAGGAGTAAGGCTAACCTTTTTCTTGTCCCTAACAAACAGTTGAGTATCCAATATTTCTTCCATCTGTTTGATTTGCGTACTCAATCCCGGTTGGGAAATAAAGAGCTTTTCAGCCGCCTTTCGATAGTGAAGCTCTTCGGCCACGGCCAAAAAATAAATGAAATGTCGTAGTTCTATATGATAATTCATACTTATTGATTATTACAAAAATAAGTATTGGCAATTATTAAACCTAATCGGTAACTTTGAATAGCCGTAATCAATCATGACGCACTGTCACTTCGAGCGCAGTCGAGAAGTTTTTGAACTCAGGGCCCTAAAAAAGATCTCAACTTAAGTTTATCTTGAGCGCAGTCGAAAGACCAGACCTGACATCTTTTAATTCATGGGGTTATTACGGACAATCAGTTAGTAAATTAATTAAACACATGGCGATAAACCGAACATTTCAATTTGGCGAAGACCATTTAACCACAAGCATAGCTTTGGGCATGGCCCATGGCACCATAAGAGGTATTTTCTCCAATGAATGCTTAAAAAATGTAAATGCCAGTTACGAACGTGTGCAACGCATCGTGGAAAAAGGCGATACGGTGTATGGCATCAATACGGGATTTGGTCCCTTGTGCAATACCAAGATTTCCAAAGCCGATACCAAAATCCTTCAATCCAACATATTGAAAAGCCACAGCGTAGGAGTGGGCGAACCCATTTCCACCGAATTGGCCAAAATCATGTTGATCCTGAAAATCCATGCCTTGGCGAAGGGCTATTCCGGAATTGCCGAAACTACTTTGCAACGTATGCTTTGGCATTTGGAAAACAGTGCCATCCCCGTGGTTCCCTCGCAAGGTTCGGTTGGTGCATCAGGTGATTTGGCTCCGCTATCCCATTTGTTTTTGCCTTTAATTGGTTTGGGAAAAGTGGAATATCAGGGAAAGACCATCCCGACCCAAGCGTTATTTGAACAAACAGGATTACAACCCTTGGAATTGGGCCCAAAAGAAGGACTTGCCCTGATCAATGGCACCCAATTTATCGCCGCACATGGGGTAATGGTGGTCCACAAATTGCAGCATTGCCTTCGACATGCGGATATAATCGGCGCCATGATGCTCGAAGGCCTGCAAGGTTCCATGAAGCCTTTTTTTGAAGAGTTACACGAATTACGACCCTTCAAAGGGAACCAACACGTGGCGGGCAGAATCCGTACCCTTCTTCAAGGTTCTGAGATTTTGGAAGATCATATCGATTGCGAACGGGTGCAAGACCCCTACTCTTTGCGCTGTATGCCACAAGTGCACGGGGCATCCCGAAATGCGTGGCTCCACCTTAAGGAATTGTTGGAAATTGAGCTCAATTCGGTAACGGACAATCCTGTCATCATAAATGATGAACTCACCATCAGCGGAGGAAATTTTCATGGTCAGCCTTTGGCCATGGCCTTGGATTATGCTGCCTTGGCCACATCAGAAATTGGAAACATATCCGACCGACGCATTTACCTAGCCCTGGAAGGCAACAGCCCCGGTGTACCCAAATTATTGATGAAAGATACGGGTATCAATTCCGGCTATATGATCCTACAGTACACTTCGGCCGCATTGGCCAGCGAGAACAAAAGCCTGTGCTTCCCCGCCAGCGCCGATAGCATTCCTACCTCTTTGGGGCAGGAAGACCATGTGAGCATGGGTTCCATCAGCGGTAGAAAAGCACTCAACATTATTGAGAATGTGGAGAAAATCCTCGCCATTGAACTATTGACCTCAGCGCAGGCCTTCGAGTATAGAAAACCCTTAAAATCGGGCATTCTGTTGGATGAAATCCATACATTCCTGAGGACAAAGGTTGCTTTTGCCGAAAACGACCGTGTTTTTGCAGACGATATCGAAAAAGGAATCGAAATTATCCAAAACGGGGAAATCATCAATTTGGTAGACCGTATTATGGAGGAGAAACAACTGAAGTGGAACACACCACACCTTCAAGAATTTGAAACATATTAACATGAGCAGACCACTATTAATAGGACCATTCACCCAATTGCTCCCGATGACGGGACTCCCGCTAAAAGGAGCGCTCAAAGATGAGCAACTGCCCATCATTCAAAATGGCGGCATTTTGGTTTCCGAAGGAAAAATTCTCAAAGTTGGTGTTTTTGACGAGTTGAAATCCGATGAGGTGGACATCCACCCTATCGAAGGAGCACAGGTTTGCCTGCCCGGATTTGTAGACTCGCACACCCATATTTGTTTTGGAGGTACCCGCGCTCGGGATTACGCATATCGAAATGCTGGAAAAACCTATTTGGAAATCGCCAAGGCTGGCGGTGGTATCTGGGATACAGTGACCCAAACCCGGAAAGCATCACAAGAAGAGCTGGTGGAAGGGATTATTTCCAGAAGTAAAAAACATCTCAAAAACGGAGTCACCACCATCGAAGTGAAAAGTGGTTACGGTCTTTCCGTGGATGAAGAATTGAAAATGCTACGCGCCATCAAGCAGGCCAATGAAACTTCGAATGTTACATTGGTTCCGACCTGTTTGGCAGCCCATATGAAGCCTAAAGATTGGAGTCAGGACAAAGATTATTTGGACGTAATCATAAATGAATTGTTCCCCATCATCAAAACCGAAAATTTGGCCCATCGTGTGGATGCCTTTGTGGAAGAAAGTGCCTTTTCTCCCGGGGAAATCAAGCCTTACTTCCAAAAAGCGAAGGAAATGGGATTTGACATTACCGTACACGCCGACCAATTTACTGCGGGTGGCAGTCAAGTTGCAGTGGATTTTGATGCGGTAAGTGCCGACCATTTAGAAGCCAGCACCGAAAAGGAAATTCAACTCTTGGCCAAGAGCAACACCATAGCCACGGCATTGCCCGGTGCATCCATCGGTTTGGGATGCGCCTACACGCCAGCACGGAAAATTTTGGATGCCGGTGGCGCATTGTCCATTGCCAGCGACCATAACCCCGGATCCGCTCCCATGGGCGATTTGCTCACCCAAGCCAGTATTTTGGGAACCTTTGAAAAACTGTCCAACACCGAGGTTTTGGCAGGTATCACCTCAAGAGCTGCCGCTGCTTTACGTTTGACCGACCGAGGAAAACTGGAAACTGGAGCACAAGCTGACTTTGTCATTTTCCCAACGGATAACTATCAGGAAGTCACTTACCATCAAGGGCAATTGAAGCCAAGTGAGGTTTGGAAAAAAGGAACGCCCATCCATTAAACATTGCATCATGACTGAATTTCAGCAACAAATAGTACAAGGCATCCCCCAACAACTTCCTGCTAAAAAGCCATATCCGAAAAACGGGAACCCGGCCCCAAAACGAAAGGACATTCTCTCCAAGGAAGAGAAAAAATTGGCCGTACAGAATGCGCTACGATATTTTCCCGAGGCTTGGCACAAGGAACTTGCCCTTGAATTTGCAGAGGAACTCAAAATCTATGGCCGTATCTATATGCATCGGTTTAAGCCCGATTATGAGATGTACGCGCGGCCTATTTCGGAATATCCCGCCAAAACACATCAGGCTGCGGCGATTATGCTGATGATTCAAAACAATTTAGATCCTACCGTGGCACAGCATCCCGAAGAATTGATTACCTACGGCGGCAATGGGGCGGTTTTCCAAAATTGGGCGCAATACCTGCTTACCATGAAATATTTGGCGGAGATGACCGAGGAACAGACCCTTAATATGTATTCCGGGCATCCGATGGGACTTTTTCCATCATCCAAGGAAGCACCAAGAGTGGTGGTCACCAACGGGATGATGATTCCCAATTACTCCAAACCCGATGATTGGGAAAAACACAACGCCCTTGGCGTAACACAATACGGACAGATGACTGCTGGTTCCTATATGTACATTGGTCCACAAGGCATTGTCCACGGAACGGCCATTACGGTAATGAACGCCTTTCGCAAAGTGTTACAGAAAAACGAATCGCCCGAAGGCAAGATTTTCTTGACCGCTGGATTGGGAGGCATGAGCGGCGCACAGCCCAAAGCAGGAAACATCGCGGGGGGCATTACCATTTGTGCCGAAGTCAACCCCGAAGCTGCGAAAAAACGCCACGACCAAGGTTGGGTGGATGAATTGTTGGTGGATTTGGACCTACTGGTCGTCCGAACCAAAGAAGCTGTTGAAAACAAGGAAGTGGTTTCCTTGGCGTACATTGGCAATGTGGTGGACGTTTGGGAACGCTTTTTTGAAGAGGACATCTTTGTTGATTTGGGTTCTGATCAAACCTCTTTGCACAACCCTTGGGCGGGTGGTTATTATCCGGTCGGACTTTCTTTTGAGGAATCGAATGCCTTAATGGTGGAAAATCCAGAGGATTTCAAGGAAAAAGTGCAGGAATCATTAAGAAGGCAAATCAACGCCATCAATAAACACACCGCAAAGGGCACCTACTTTTTTGATTATGGCAATGCCTTTTTACTAGAAGTTTCGCGAGCGGGTGGCGAGGTGATGGCCGAAAACAACATCGACTTCAGGTATCCATCCTATGTCCAAGATATTTTGGGTCCGATGTGTTTTGACTACGGTTTTGGTCCGTTCCGATGGGTTTGCACATCGGGCGACCCCAAAGACCTTCAAAAAACCGATGCCATTGCCTTGGAAGTGATGAAAAAAATCAAATCCCAAGCACCGGAAGAAATCCAACAGCAGATGCAAGACAACATCAAATGGATCTCGGAGGCAGAACAAAACAAATTAGTGGTGGGTTCGCAAGCACGAATCCTCTATGCCGATGCCGAGGGACGAAGCAAGATTGCCGATGCCTTCAACACAGCCATTGCCATTGGAGAAATTAGTGCACCCGTGGTCTTGGGCAGAGATCACCACGATGTTAGCGGCACGGATTCTCCCTTTAGGGAGACCAGCAATATTTATGATGGTAGCAAATTCACCGCTGATATGGCAATTCAAAATGTGATTGGCGATAGTTTTAGGGGTGCCACTTGGGTTTCCATCCATAATGGTGGAGGCGTTGGCTGGGGCGAAGTCATCAACGGCGGATTTGGAATGGTGCTCGATGGTTCCGAAGAAGCCTCCAACCGATTGAAGAAAATGTTGTTTTTTGATGTGAACAATGGAATTTCACGAAGAAGTTGGGCCAGAAACAAGGAAGCCCGCTTTGCCATTGAACGGGAAATGGAACGCTCTCCAAATTTAAAAGTAACTTTGCCCCATCTGGTGGAATCCGATATTTTGGATAATCTTTTTTAATGTGATGAAACACTACGAACTCCCGAAACAAAACCTCTGGACAGGTCGAATATCCAATAAATGGCTATACCTGCATGAAAAGGTGCATTGCACGCCTTTGAAGGAACTTCCTGAAGCCCAGAAAAAATCCATTGCTCTTTTGGGCTACGCCTGTGATGAAGGGGTGCGAAGAAATCAAGGCCGTATCGGTGCCGCGGAAGGTCCCGATGTCATCAAAAGCAGTTTTGCCAAGATGCCCAACCATTTGGGGAGCAATGTACGGTTGCACGATGTGGGTTCGATTATCTGTGATGAGGGAGATATGGAAGCTGCCCAAAATCAGCTTACCGAAGCTGTCAATTTACTTTTAGAAAGAAAGCAATTCCCTATTGTTTTGGGCGGTGGGCACGATGTGGCTTATGGTCACTATAACGGTATCAAAAAATATCTGGATTTCAAAAAAGAAGGACAAACCATCGGTATCATCAATTTTGATGCACACTTTGATTTGCGGAAAAACACAGAGCAGAGCAATTCGGGCACCCCGTTTTATCAAATTGCCAAAGACTGTGAAAAAGAGGGTGTTGATTTTAACTATCTCTGTCTGGGTATCCGAAAGGACGCCAATGATAGAAACTTGTTCCAAACCGCAAGGGACTTGGATGTCATCTATGTAATGAACGATACCTTTCAAATTCCACTATTGAATGAAATCACCACCTGGATCAATGCCTTTGCCAAAAATGTGGATTTTGTGTATGTCACCATCGATTTGGATGGATTCTCTTCTGCCTATGCTCCCGGGGTAAGTGCGGCTTCGCCTATGGGTTTTACGCCCCACATGGTTTTGGAATGCTTGAAAACCATTATTGGTTCTGGAAAATTGATCAGTATGGACATTGCCGAAATGAATCCGAAATATGATATTGATGGACAAACAGCAAAACTCGCTGCTTCGCTCGTGCACCATGTGGCACATGCTGTTTCTGGGGGTTGATAGTATTTGTCAGGTCGAATGCTCGACTGCCGGACGGTCAGGCAGTCGAGACCTTTGACAGTAAGACCTCTCGACTGCGCTCGAGGTGACAACTTTATAATTTATTAGGAAAAGATTCCGTTCTGCAGCGGAATTTGTTCGACCTACCGGTCTCACAAACAAAAAAAGCCTTCCAAATGGAAAGCCTTTCATTGGCGAGCATCGGTTTGATGCTTCAACCTGATTCCAATCATCGCGACTGGAATCCAACACAACGGTACAAAGATAGCAAAGCTTTTCGAACTTGCCGTCTTTTCAAAAAAAATCAGGGCAAAACCATTCCAAAGGAACATACTTGGCATTCGGGGCAGCGTTAATGGTTTGACACTAATGGCACTAATAATTGAAAACTAGTTGGTGTCAGGTCGAGCGCAGTCGAGACCCAAGTTTAGGACAGATAGACTCAAGATTTCTCACATTCGTTCGAAATGACACGGAGGAAAGCTTCTCAATCCAAGAATAAAAACAATAAAGAAAAACAATATGTCATTTCGAAATGAGGAACATGGTAACGATTGGAAAATCTATCTTTTACACCGCCTTGATCACATAAGTGACCACTCCCCAAATCAATAGGTCACTGTCCTTGGAAACTTTGATGGGTTTGTAATTTTTATTCTCGGGCATCAATGTAATGGTGTCTTTTTCAATGCTCAACCGTTTTACGGTGAATTCCCCATCCAAAAAACAAACGGCTATTTTGCCATGCTCCGCTTCCAAACTTCTATCTATGACCAAGAGGTCTCCATCATCCAATCCGGCCCCAATCATGGATTCTCCGCTCACGCGTGCGTAGAAAGTCGCTTCTTTGTTTTTGATCAAAGTTTTGTCCAAACTGATGCGCTTTTCCTTAAAATCGTCAGCTGGTGATGGAAATCCTGCTGAGATGGCATTTCTGGACAATGGCATCCCCAAACCCTTTTCTTCATTTGGGGCAAAAAAAGTAAGTGAATCTGTTTCTGGCGATTTTTTTGAGGTCATTTCACTTTTATGATATCATTGATGTTTGTGGTATATTTTGGGGAAAGGTGTTCTTGGCGCATCTTCCAAGTCCTTTCCAAATCTTGATTGGCTATTTTCATTTTGCTGATGCCATATTTGTTGTTTATGCCGTCCATCACCTGCATAAGTCTCTGGTGTTTTGGGTTTTCGGACAGGAAGAGATCCAATTGTCTTTCATGGGTGGGCACCAGTCCCGATACGATCACTCCTGCCTTTTTGTATTTGATTCCTGGTTTGAATATGGAGACAGCGGCCTTGACGGCATAGTTGCTTATGGTCAGGCTGGAATCCGTAGCATAGGGCAAGGTAACAATAAGACTGCCCCTATCCTGTGGCTCATCCTTTTTATGCCTGTCACTTCTTAAAAGTACAACAAGATAGTTGCAACTGCTTCCTTGGCTCCGCAATTTTTCGGCACAACTGGTCGCGAAGGTGGATATTCGTTCTTTAATGTTTTCAATATCGGAATAGGTGTATTCAAAGCTTCGTGTGGTGGCTATGGCCTTTTTATCGCGGGTGTAATCATCCAGATCCAAGGTCGGGCTTCCATCCAGATCTTTTTTCAGTCTAAGACCGATTATGCCCATTTGCTTCCGCACCCATTCATCCGACAATTGGGTAAAATCATAAGCCGTTTTTATGTTTCTGCTCTCAAGTCGTTTCAGGTTTCCACGCCCTATCCCCCAAACACTCTCGATCTTGGTCCATTTTAATGCTTTTACCCGTCTCTCCTCGGATTGAATTACATACACACCCCCAGTTTTTGATTTCAGCTTTTTGGCAATTTTATTGGCGACCTTGGCCAAGGCTTTTGTTGGGGCAATTCCTATGCTGATGGGGATTCCCGTACACTTTTCCACACTTCTTTGGATTTCCCTGCCGTAAGCATCAAAGTCGTAGTTCTTGAAACCATCAAACTTTAAAAAAGCCTCATCCACACTGTAGACCTCCATATCCGGCGTGAACGTTCCGAGAATATTCATCACTCTGGCACTCATATCTCCGTACAGGGGATAATTGGACGAAAAGACCTTGATCTTGTTCTCCTTGCAAAATTGTCTGTACTTAAATTCCGGGGCACCCATGGGCAGTCCAAGTGCCTTTGCCTCATCGCTGCGCGAGATGAAACAACCATCGTTATTGGAGAGAATGGCCACGGGGACATTGTTGAACTGGGGCTGAAAGGCCCGTTCACATGAGGCATAGAAGTTATTGCAATCCACTAGGGCGAACATACTTTAAAATACTCGGTTTTTGCTAAATTACATAGGAAATCAATTGCAATTCAAATTAAAGGTAACTACGCTCTACATAGAATTGCCCGAAATGATGAAAAATAATTATCCCACACCAAAATCCTATATTAGAGCATGGAAAAAGAGATAAAGCGCAAGGTTTCCCTCACTGGGGACATCAAATTTACGGGACTGCGTCTAAAAGAACCCATGCAAACCTCTGCAGGTCTTTTGGGGATCAAAGAAGCTTTACGGCATACTTTTAAGGAAATGGGCATTGCCCGTTCCATGCGTAGTCTCTTGGAAATGAACCAAGAGGGCGGCTTTCGCTGCCCCAGTTGTGCATGGCCCGTTCCCGAGCACCCCTCAAAAATTGCGGAATACTGCGAAAATGGAGCCAAAGCACTGGCGGACGAAGCCACCAAAGAACATATTGGCGCGGAATTTTTTGCAAAACATTCCGTGGAAGAACTATCCCAACTCAGCGATTTTGAACTCAACAAATTGGGACGTGTGGTTGAACCGATGATCCTTAAACCGAACAGTGTTCATTACGAACCCATTTCTTGGCAGGATGCTTTTGAATTGATCTCGGATGAATTGCACTGCTTGAAAAACCCAAATGAGGCTATTTTTTATACTTCGGGCCGATCCAGCAACGAAGCCGCTTATCTCTACGACATGTTTGCCCGTGCTTTTGGCACCAACAACATGCCCGATTGTTCCAATATGTGCCACGAATCATCTGGGGTGGCACTTTCCGAAACCTTGGGCATTGGAAAAGGTTCCGTAAAGCTTGACGATCTGTATGGGGCGGAAGTTATTCTGGTCGTGGGGCAAAACCCAGGCACCAATCACCCAAGAATGCTATCGGCCCTGGAAAAGTGCAAAAAGAATGGTGGTAAAATCATCAGTATAAATCCATTGGCAGAAACGGGACTGGTCAACTTTAAAAATCCCCAAAATATTTCGGATATGTTGGGCAACGGACAGCCTATTGCCGACATTCACCTCCCTGTCAAAATCAATGAGGATATAGCTTTGGCAAAACTGATCTTGAAGAAGCTGGTCGCTCTCGATGCTAAAAATTCCAATATTATCGACCACGAATTTATTGTGGAATATGTTGATGGGTATGATGATCTGTTGAAAGATTTAGACCGTTACAATACGGAAAGCCTCCAACGCAGAAGTGGGGTGTATATGCACAAAATTGACAAGGTTGTGGAATTATTGGCCGAAAATTCCAAGATTGTCATCTGCTGGGCCATGGGAATCACCCAGCATAAAAATGCTGTGGAGTGCATTAAGGAATATGTGAATATTTTATTGTTAAAGGGTGCCGTGGGCAAACTCTTTGCGGGAACCTGTCCGGTTAGGGGCCATAGCAATGTTCAAGGTGATCGTTCGGTGGGGATAATGCATTTCGTGAACAAGACCTTGAACGAGAGAATCCGGGAGCATCTTAATTTTGACCCACCAACCGAAAAGGGATATGATACGGTGGAAGCCATTGAGGCCATGTATGGAAAAAAAGCCAAGGTATTCATTTGTTTGGGCGGTAATTTTTTAATGGCTGCATCGGATACAAAATATACTGCGGAGGCCCTACAAAATTGTGATTTGACGGTTCAGATAAGTACCAAACTGAATCGAAGCCATTTGGTGACGGGCAAAACAGCCCTCCTACTTCCCACTTTTGGCCGTTCCGAAAAGGATGATAAAAATGGAGTGCTTCAATTCTTGACGATGGAAAGTAGTACGGGCAAGGTTCGGCAGAGCAAGGGCCTGTTAAGGCCTGCTTCGGAACACATTAAAAGTGAACCTGAAATCATTTCGCTCTTGGCCCATACATATTTTAGGGGCGACCATTCCATGAATTGGTATGCATTGGGCCAGGACTACAATCTCATCCGAAATCTTATCGATAAGACCGTAAAAGGGTTTGAAAAAACGAGTGAACAGTCCAAAGGGTTTGGGTATTACCTCCCGAACAATGTTCGTGAACGTGATTTTCGGATGCTGCCGAACGCCAGGGCACAGTTATCCATTACCTCTTTGCCCGACCATCAGCTGAATCCTGATGAATTGCTGTTGATGACCATACGGTCCCACGACCAGTTCAACACCACCATTTATGGATTGAACGATCGTTACCGCGGCATCCACAACGAGCGCCGCGTAGTTTTTATGAATGAGGAGGATATGGCGGAGAAACATCTGACCAAACTGGATGTGGTTCATCTACACAGTAATTATGACGACATCAAACGCACCGCGGAAAAATTTATGGTTGTACCCTATGAAATCCCGAAAGGAAACATGGCCGCTTATTTTCCTGAAACCAATATGTTGGTTCCCCATAATCATTTTGCCGATAAAAGCCAGACGCCCATCAGTAAATCCATTAAGGTAACGGTAGAAAAAGTTTCTTTATCTTGATTATTTAAATGCCTGGATTCCGGTAATATCCGCACCAGTAATCAAGAGGTGGATATCGTGGGTACCTTCGTAAGTGATTACGCTTTCAAGGTTCATCATGTGGCGCATAATGCTGTATTCGCCGGTAATGCCCATTCCACCCAATATCTGTCTTGCTTCGCGGGCTATTTTAATGGCCATTTCCACATTGTTCCGTTTGGCCATGGAAATTTGTGCCGTAGTGGCCTTCCCTTCATTTTTTAACTGTCCCAAACGGAAAGCCAGTAATTGGGCCTTTGTAATTTCGGTAATCATTTCGGCCAATTTTTTCTGCTGAAGCTGGTATGCGGCAATGGGTTTCCCAAACTGAATCCGCTCTTTGGCATATCGGAGTGCCGTATCATAACAATCCATGGCGGCACCAATGGCTCCCCAAGCAATGCCATATCGGGCGGAATCCAAACAACCGAGTGGTGCTCCAAGTCCGTTTTTGCCCGGCAACAAATTTTCTTTGGGCACTTTTACATTATCAAAAATAAGTTCGCCCGTGGCCGATGCCCGCAATGACCATTTGTTGTGCGTCTCAGGTGTGGAAAAACCTTCCATGCCACGTTCCACGATAAGCCCATGAATGCGCCCTTCTTCATTTTTGGCCCACACCACGGCTATATCGGCAAAGGGTGAATTGGAAATCCACAATTTGGCACCGTTCAAAAGGTAATGGTTCCCTGCATCTTTGAATTTGGTCTCCATCCCCCCCGGATTGGATCCATGGTTGGGTTCAGTAAGTCCAAAGCAGCCCATCCACTCCCCGGTCGCCAACTTCGGCAGATATTTTTTGCGTTGTTCTTCGGAGCCATAAGCAAAAATGGGATACATGACCAAGGATGATTGTACGGAAGCGGTGGAACGCACCCCGCTATCACCCCGCTCAATCTCCTGCATGATCAACCCATAGCTGATTTGATCTAAGCCAGCCCCACCATATTCTTCTGGAATGTAGGGTCCAAACGCACCTATTTCGGCCAATCCGCCGATAATCTGTTTGGGAAATTCCGCTTTTTGGGCATATTCCTCAATAACGGGTGAAATATCCCGCTTCACCCATTGACGGGCAGCATCGCGAACGAGTTTATGTTCCTCGGAAAGCAAATCATCGAGGTTGTAGTAATCTGGTGCTTCAAATAAATCGGGCTTCATTCAGAATAATTTTACTTGTCAAATATAACATTTAGTCTTTTCATTGTTACATTTTTAAATAAAATGCTTGGGTCAATTCAATGTATTCTTTGGTGTATTGGTGCCGGCTCTCCTCTATTATCAAATTATTGATGTTTGGTTTGACCTCATCAAAGCTAAATTCCATCAAACTCCTTTTAAAATCAGTCTCGGGATTTCCCTTTACCCGAGTGATTCGGTTTGGAAATAATCTTTCTTTTTTAGCAAGACCGGTAAAATAAGACTCCTCTTTAAAGGGAACGATCACCGCAAAAATCCCATCTTCATTCAAAAGTTTTGCTGCTCCCTCAACTAATTCCCCAAAAGGCAGTGAACTGCTTTGTCTTGCTTTGTCTCGCGATTCGTTTCCACTGGCCACATCTTCTGAATGGAAAGGCGGATTGGAAATGATCAAGTCGTACTTATCATCCATTTCATCCACAAATTCATCAAAACCTGCATGGTAACAGAACAGTCGGTCTGCCCATGGTGAAGCTTCAAAATTGGTGACACATTGTTCGTAGGCATCATCATCCAGCTCAATGGCATCTATAACCTCTGCTGATGAACGTTGGGCCATTTGCAAGGCAATGAGCCCGGTTCCCGCGCCTATATCCAGAATGGATTCCGGCAGCTTGTCCAGCGATGCCCAAGCGCCCAACAATACCCCATCGGTCCCCACCTTCATGGCGCATTGGTCTTGTTGAATGGCAAATTCTTTGAATTTGAAAGGTTTCATTGAATCAAAGGTAAGGCAAAGCATTGTAAACAATTTACAACCATCAATTGAAATAAGGTATCCATCAGTTCATATAGGCCATCCGTTAATTTGCAGGGTGATAAATCGGATCAATATGGTTATTTCGCTAATAATTTACGGGGAAGAGCCCCAATTAAATCATTACCAAATTATCTAAACTTATGATTGTGAAAAAAATCTTTTTTGCATTCTCTGTTCTGATTGGACTAGCAACTTATTCACAGAATGATTCAAATTCCTTGAACCAAGGTAGTTGGATTATCGAGGCCAATACAGGTTCCTGGACTACGGGCAGCACAGCTTTTTCCCTGGTCTCAACTATATGGATATACCTTGTATTCTATCGGAACAGAGGGAGGTTACTTTGTGTCCGACAATTTAGCTTTAAAACTAGGTTTAGGTTATTCTAGGGGAGATGATATGGATGGCACATTCAATTACAAAGTGGGGGTCAAATACTATATTATAGATGAGATACCTTTAGGAGTGGATTACACTGGGGCAAGTTCTAATGGGAATGGTGCCAGTTGGGTTGGCGTTCAAGGAGGTTATGCATGGTTTGTCGCAAACAATGTAAGTATTGAGCCAACAATTCGATACAATATGACTTTAGGTGAAAGTAAGACAGACAGTGCTTTTCAAGGATTAATCGGTTTTGCTTTTCATGACACTATCCCAATAAGTGTGTAAGTTAAAAATAACGGGGGTTGGGCTTTTCTAGAGCCTGACCCTTTTTTCATAGATCGTAAGGAACTGGTTTAAAATGATGCCCCAGTTCCTGATGGGCATGGACCATTTCTTGGTGGCCTCCCTTGTTGCCAAATATACGGATTTCATCACCGCATCGTCGGTCGGGAAGGAAAGCTTGTTCTTGGTGTACTTCCTGATCTTCCCGTTCAGGTTCTCGATAAGGTTGGTGGTATAGATGATCTTTCGTATCTCGAGAGGGAACTCATAGAACACGGTGAGTTCGTCCCAGTTGTCCCTCCAACTCCTTATGGCATAGGAGTACTTGGTTTCCCATTTCTTGGCAAAGTCCTCCAGGGCGGCCCTTGCGGCCTTCTCGTTGGGTGCGTTGTAGACGCCCTTCATGTCGGTGAGCACCGACATCCAGAAGGCCGCCGATTCGTTCTTGCCCAGCCAGAGGCCGAGGACTTCCTTACGTCCGTCCCTGCGCAGGCCCACGGCCACGTACACGGTCTTGTTGATCACCTTGGAGGATTCCCTGACCTTGAAGACGATCCCGTCCATCCATACGATAAGATAGACCGGTTCCAAGGGTCGGTTCTGCCAGGCGACAATGTCCTCCGCCACCTTTTCGGTTATCCTCGATATGGTGGAAGTGGAGATGTCAAAATTATAAACCTCGCGTATCTGCTCCTCGATATCGCTGTTGCTCATCCCTTTGGCATATAGCGATACGATGACATTTTCGATGCCGTCCACCATGTTGCCCCGCTTGGGGACGACCATGGGGTTGAAACTGGCATCCCTGTCCCTGGGGACGGATATCTCGGACTCCCCGAAAGAGGTACGCACCTTCTTTTTGGAGTGCCCGTTACGGGAGTTGCCGTCCTTGGACCTCTGGTGC